>NZ_JBFNFF010000001.1:0-300000 GCF_040888325.1 Streptococcus jiangnanensis
CCAGTAGCTTATCATCTAAGCCTGTACGAGGAGGGTCAACTATCAATGCATCTGCTCGGTAGCCATCACATTAGAACATAAAAAGAGAGGTTGAACCTCTCTAAATTTATTTTCCTTCACTCATTTTTGATTTTACTTCATCATAAGATAGTGCATGGGATTCCTCTTCTACTGTCTCAGGCATTTTCCCTGTTTCGTAAAGAGATTTAATCTGTGTACTATCTAATGTTTCGTATTTCAACAATGCTTCTGCAATCAACTTATGAGTTTCACGATTTGATTGGATAATTTCAGCAGCTTTGTTTCGTGCCTCATTTAATAATGAACGAACTTCCTCATCAATCTCATAGGCTGTTTGCTCTGAAATTGATTTTTGAGGACTTTGTGCACCAAACATAGCATGATTACCTTCGTATTGAACTGGGCCAAGTTTTTCACTCATACCGTATTCAGTGACCATAGCACGCGCCATCTGTGTGGCTTGTTCAAAGTCATTTGAAGCTCCTGTAGTTTGGACATTAAAGATAATCTCTTCAGCTACACGACCACCCATCAAACCTGCCAATTGCTCTTTCATGTCTTCTTTAGATAGAAGCATTTGATCCTCTTTCGGAAGTGCAATCATGTAACCACCTGCACGTCCACGTGGTACAATGGTAACTTTATGAACAACACGGGCATTTGACAAGACTAAACCAACAATGGTATGTCCAGCCTCATGATAAGCAACCAATTCACGTTCTCTTTGTGATACTGTTTTATCTTTCTTAGACGGTCCAGCAATCACTCTGTCCTCTGCCTCATCTATATCTGAAGCATCAATAACTGACTTGTTGCGACGGGCTGCAACCAAGGCTGCTTCGTTTAGAACATTTTCTAAGTCAGCTCCCACAAAACCTGGTGTTTGTTGGGCAACTAGTTTCAAATCAACATCGTCTGCCAGAGGTTTATTTTTAGCGTGAACTTTCAAGATTGCTTCACGACCTTTAACATCAGGGCGACCAACTAAGACTTTTCTATCAAAACGTCCTGGACGGAGAAGAGCTGGATCTAGAACATCTGAACGGTTCGTCGCAGCGATAACAATGATCCCTTCATTTCCCTCAAAACCATCCATCTCAATCAAGAGTTGGTTCAAGGTTTGTTCACGTTCATCATTACCTCCACCAAGACCGACACCACGTTGGCGACCAACGGCATCAATTTCATCGATAAAGATGATGGCTGGAGCTGCTTTTTTTGCATCCTCAAAAAGAGAACGAACACGGCTTGCACCAACTCCGACAAACATTTCTACAAAATCAGAACCTGAAATACTAAAGAATGGAACACCTGCTTCCCCAGCAACTGCCTTAGCAAGTAAGGTCTTACCTGTTCCCGGAGGTCCCTCCAAAAGAACACCTGCAGGAATACGCGCACCAAGTTTTGTAAATCGTTTTGGATCTTTTAGGAATTCAACAACTTCTACTAATTCTTGTTTCTCTTCCTCAGCACCTGCAACATCTGAGAATCGTACCTTGATATCTTCTTTGTTTGCAGCTTTGGCCTTACTACGTCCAAAACTCATTGGATTTCGACCACTATTTCCTCCCATATTTCCCATCATAGAGAATAGGAAGAAGAAAAGAATAGCAAATGGCACCACAGAGACAAGGATATTGATCCACATACCGCTTGAACTCTCATGTTTGACTGTTACTTCTGCCTGATATTCAGAAGCAAGTTTTTGCAATTCTGAAACTGTTGAATCAGACGGAAGAATAGTACTTGAGAATCTTTCTACTGTTGTAGCTATAGGAGTGAAAAATTGAATTCCTGTTTCTTCTTTACTAGTCTTAGGATTTTTATAAACACCAGACACTTCAATGACGCTACCATTTGGCTGATAGGTTAATTCTTTTACATTGTCTGCTGTAATTTCTTTTACCAATTCTGTATAGTTAATTTTTTCGCTTCGCCCAGCAGTATTTCCAGAGTAAAAATACTGGAATCCTGTCACTAGGAAGAAGATAATTAACAAGTATAGAAATGGATTTCTAACTAAACCATTATTTTGTTTTTTCATTAAAGATAAATCTTTCTAATTTGAATAAACTTCTTCTTTCAATACTCCGACATAAGGAAGGTTACGATAATTTTCTTTGTAATCTAGACCATAACCTACTACAAACTCATTTGGAATAGTAAAGCAAGTATAATCCACTTCAATTTCAACAACACGTCCTTCTGGTTTATCTAACAAAGTCGCGATTTTAACAGAAGCTGCTTCTCTTGCAATAAACATATCTCTCAAACTCTTCAAAGTTTGACCCGTATCAATGATATCCTCTACAAATAAAACATGTCTTCCTTTGATATCTTGAGTCACGTCTTGCTTGATATTGATGACACCACTACTTGATGTTCCACCATGGTAACTAGATACCATCATGAAGTCCATCTCGATATGCGTATCAATATGTTTGACCAATTCAGCCATAAAAGGAATTGATCCTTTCAGAATTCCAATAAGAATTGGATTTTTCCCCTCATATTCTTTTGTTAGTTGCGCACCTAGCTTTTTAGCTGCTTCTGTAATTTCATCATGTGAAACGAGGATTTTTTTAATATCGTGTTCTAACATCTTTTTACCTATCTATTTTTTCTATATAAATCACAGTGTTCATTATATCATTTTTCGTGTTTTTACTCAAATCACTGGTCGCAATTCCTGAAATTGAGACAATTTCTCCAAATTGCTCAATAATAGGGGTTGTTTTTCGTTTTTCAATAGGGATTTTCAAATCTATAAATAAACGTCTCAGTTTCTTTCGATGACCATTCAGGGTAATAACATCGCCAGGTTTTCGACATCTAATATGTACAGATGTTTCCCGTGAAACCGTTACTTTTTGAACAAAATCCCCTTCAATAGGAATGCCAAAGGAAAATAAATAGCCCATATATCGAACTTGATTTTGATAGTGTAACACAAGTTCATCTTCCTTTTCATCGGCCTGAGGACTGATTTTACAAACTCGAAAATTCTGATACTCTTTTATCAATTCATAGCCATTTTTAAGAGAATGACGATACTGGCTTTTCCTTGCTAAAATCTGTCGAACTTCATCAAACTGAGCCTTCGTCAGATTTAAGTCTGGGAATTGATTAAGATAGTTCTGGAGCAAGATTCCTTGAGTTTGTTGAGAGTATGAAAATAGCTCATTCAAATCTTCCACATCAATTTGTTTCGAAAGCTCCGTTATTGTTGCTTGGTAATCTGAAATTTCCCTTCCTAAATCTAAAAGGGATGATTTAAGACGAGGATTTTCTTTTTCAAGTTCTGGTAAATACCTATTCCGAACGCGATTGCGAAAATAGGTATTTTCCTGATTTGTTTGATCTTCGAAATGAAAAATTGGTGGAAAATCCTTTTTATGAAAAGGCAATAAGGGACGGATGATTTCAATTCCATCAACCACTTGACTTTCTTTTATTCCTGTTAAATGACGGAGCCGACTTCCTCGAATCAAACGCATCAAAATCGTTTCAACTTGGTCATCTGCATGGTGGGCAGTAACCAAGGCAGTTGCTCCAACCTCTTTCATGATTTTCCTAAAAAAATCATAACGAAACTCTCGAGCACGCGCTTCTGAAAAGTCTCCTGAAAAGCTTGTGATATAAATAGAAAGTTCAGCTACATCAGCTAACTTCCTTAGTTCATTTTCCTCCCAGTCAGACTCCCTTCTCTGCTTGTGATTGACATGTGCTAAAATCAACTCAATTCCCAACTCTTTTTGGTAAGTAGACAATAGATGGTATAAAAACATCGAATCCAGTCCACCAGACAGAGCTAATAAGACTTTCGAATGTTTTTTGAAATACTCTTTTCGGAGAAAATGATTTAAAAAATCCTGGTCCCTCATTTTAGAACCTCATAGACATCCTTAGCTATCTTAGCAATAGTATCATAATCAGAATTTTTGGTGAAAATGGAAAGAACAAAAGGAGAATCCGTATAAACAATGGCAGTGTCATGTTTAAACTCATCGGCATCTCCAATTTTATGAGCTACCTTAACCGAAACACCTTTTGCGATTCGTTGATTGTCAAAATCGGTCTTACCTAGAGACTCTAGGACAAAACCATTCTGATTATAAATAGCTTCCATGACCTTTCCAGCCATTTTTGAAGAAGTTAGTTTATCATTCACATCCCAATCTTCGCCCATAATGGTGGACATTTTTTCTTTGAAAGCCCCGTCAGATTGATTGGTCACGTAATAACCTAAAATATTATGAGCAACATTATCAGACTCTTTTGTTACCTTGGTAATTAACTGTTGAAGACTGTAATCTTTGTTGTCTTCTTTTTTAGGTAAGCTACCACTACCTTCTGGTTTATAGGAACCAGGAAAACTATTTACTTCTGGGATATACTTGAAGCTGCTGTCTAGCGTATATTCCCCTTGATTTATCTTATCTTGAGCGTAATAAAGGTAGGCTAGTTTCAAGATGCTAGCTGCATAGAGTTTGCTGTCTTCATTCACCCCAGCCTCTTTACCTGTACTCAGTTGTTTAACATAAATAGAATAATTTTCATTCTGATAGTTGTTTGATAAAACTTCTTGAACCTTCTGGATGCGATTGTCTTCTTCTGAGGTGAACTCTTTTGATACCCATCCAACTTGATCGATATGAAGAAATTCTTGTCCCTCAGCAAAGAGAGCTCTATCCACCGTTACGCGTTGATAGGGAGAGAGGGATGAAGAAATTTCTTTAGTGTCATAAGGGCTGTTATAGATAACAAACCCCTGCTCCAACCATACTTGTCTATTTTGAGTTTGAACTTGACTTTGATCATAGATCAAACGCTTATCTGCAGGGATAAACTGGTGATTATCTAATTTAAAAACAGGAACACCTTGTCTATTCAAACGCCATTCTACTATTTTAAAGGCGGTTCCAGGAGTCAATTTACCAGACTCCTTGACAAGATCCTCATTAGCATAGACTGCTGTTTCTCCGTATACCATTGGGGATTCCAGAGTTTCTTTATAGTAGAATCCATAATCAGACTCAGTTAGATAATAAATTTCTTGTGAAGAGTAAGGAAGCTGTTTTTCTGTGCTAACTACTCTTGAGGTTATGATAAAAGCAGGTAGCAATAAAACTACTAAGAACTTACGCATTCTTCTCTTCCCTTTCTTCTTGTAATCGTAATAAATGGTTTTTAGCTGCCAATTCCTCTAATTTTTCATCTGATAAACTTAAAAATTGCTCAACAACTTCCAATAAATTTTCCATGACATTACCTCGGAAGCAAATCAGGAATTGTGTAAATTGCTTCTCGTTTCTTTGAGTAATAGTACTTGGCGCGTGCATATTTTGCTACATAGTCTTCATCTTTCAACTTTGCAGCAAAAGCAGATTCCTTATCCTTTTCGTCACTAAGAGTTTGGTACTGCTCTTTCAACTCTGTCAATTGCTGACGGCGTTGCAGTAACTGATCATAGCTTTGGGCCAAGTTATAAGTTGGTAAAATAAACAACAAGATCATCAAAATAAGGACCCAACCCATAAAACGATTCCTCTTTTGTCTCTCCTTCATCAGGTAACGACGACGTTGATGTTCATTTTGAATAAAAGAATTATTCATCTGTACAATATTTTTAGACATTTTCTTCTACCCGTGTTTCACTGAGAATTTCATACATACCTGCTGCGTCTTCTTTTTTTGTACTATCTTTCATTTCTAGTACTTTAACAAGCAACAACTTATTTCCAAAGCGAATTTCAACTTGGTCATCAACTTTCAAATCCGTTGAACTTTTGGCCAAGATTCCGTTCACCTTGATTCTACCTTTATCTGCTACTTCTTTTGCGACTGTGCGGCGCTTAATAATTCGTGATACTTTTAAATACTTGTCTAATCTCATTTTTATTACCTCAAATTATTATTGTACCATTTTTATCCTTTTTATAGAAGAAAAATGTTAAATGGGATTTGCTTCCTTTGATTCTTTTATCTCTAATAAACTTTCTCCAAAAATCAGCAAACCTTCTAAAATTTCATAATCCTTCTTGTTTCGGACATCAAATACAACTTCCATTAATCCCTTATTCTCAGCTATGGCTGCTTTTAAGTTCGTTGCGGATAAGGCTTTAAAATAATCTTGAGCCAAGAATAGTCGTTGAGTGACTTTTTCAAATTGAACTGCAATCTTATTTTCTTTTCTTTCCACACGTTCCACAAAGACCCTGTCCAAGTATGATTTGACTAAACCAATCTCTAAAAGATAGGCCACTACGTCTGGGTATTCTCCAAAGCGGTCCATCAACTCTTCTTGTAGTTCTTCATAGTTGACACGATTGTCAATTTGACGAATTTTCTTGTAAATTTCAATCTTATGTCGTTGGTCAGAAATATAAGTATCAGGAAGATAAGCATCAATTTGTAAAATCAACTCAGCATTTCCTTTGATTCTTTTATTCCCATTACCGTTCCGTTTAGCAATAGCTTCCTCTAATAACTGTGAATACAATTCAAAACCAACAGAATCAATGAAACCTGATTGGGATTTTCCTAGAAGATTTCCTGCTCCACGAATCGAAAGATCTCGCATCGCAATCTTAAATCCAGAGCCTAATTCCGTAAATCCCTTAATCGCTTCTAATCTCTTTTCAGAGACTTCACTGATTGATTTTTCTGGACGATACATAAGATAGGCATAAGCAATACGATTGCTACGACCGACTCTCCCTCTTAATTGATATAAGGTTGACAAGCCCATGTGGTCTGCATTTTCAATAAATAAGGTATTGGCATTTGGAATATCTACCCCTGTCTCAATAATAGTAGTCGTCACCAAAATATCATACTGACCTTCAATAAAGTCCAGTAGAGTATTTTCTAACTGAATTTCACTCATTTGTCCATGAACATACCCAATCGAAGCTTCTGGAATCAACTCCTGTAATTCTGAAACCTTCTGGTCAATCGTGTCAACTTTGTTGTAAAGATAGTAAACTTGACCTCCACGCTCCATTTCACGCAAGACAGCATCACGAATGACACTATCATTCTTCTCTAATACATAGGTTTGCACTGGATAACGATTGGTCGGAGGTGTTTCAATAACAGACAAATCTCTGATTCCCAACATAGACATATGAAGAGTACGTGGTATTGGAGTAGCTGTCAATGTTAAGACATCCACTTGTTTCTTCAGTTCTTTCAATGTTTCCTTATGCTTAACACCAAATCGTTGCTCTTCATCAATAATCATCAAGCCTAGATCTGAAAAGACAACATCTTTTGACAAAACACGATGCGTTCCAATCAAAATATCGACTTGACCATTCTTTAATTTTTCAAGTGTCTCTGCCTGCTCTTTTTTACTTCTAAAGCGACTCAACACATCAATATTAACAGCAAAATTTTGGAATCTTTCCTTAAAATTCGTATAGTGTTGTTGTGCTAACACCGTCGTCGGAACTAGAACAACAACCTGTTTGTGATCATTGACAGCCTTAAATGCTGCACGCATTGCAACTTCAGTCTTTCCAAAACCAACATCCCCAACTAAAAGTCGATCCATGGGATGAGAATCCTGCATATCTCTCTTAATTTCCTCAATACTACGAAGTTGATCATCCGTTTCAACATAAGGGAAAGCATCATCAAAAGCATGTTGCTCATCATCATCAGCTGAAAAAGCAAAGCCTTTCAATTGACTGCGTTCAGAATACAGTTTGATTAAATCGTCAGCTATATCCTCGACCTGGTTCTTAACTTTTTGCTTGGCCTTTTTGAAATGACCATCATTTAATTTATTAAGTTTTGGAGGTTTCCCATCACTTGAAACATATTTGGACAGTAACTGAATCTGCTCTACTGGGATGGAGATTTGATCCCCATTTTGATATTGAACACTGACATAATCACGGTGAATCCCTTTTATTTCAATTGTTTCAATGCCTAGATATTGACCAATTCCATGAATATGGTGAACAACATAGTCCCCTTTTTCAACTTCATTATAATCTTTTAATCGCTCTGCATTTGACGTATGTTGTCTTCGAAAACGACGTTTTAATTTCTTTTGAAAAATCTCATGTTCAGTAATCAAGAGAATTTTCTCATCCACAAAATGAAAACCATGTCTTAAATTACCTTCGATTAAGTTTACAGATTCTTTACAGATACTTGACTTATCCCTGAAATCCAATTTAATCTGGTATTCCTCTAAAACATCCTCCAATGTTTTACTTCCCATTGAATTGCTAGACTGCAAGATAATAGTGTAGTTCATTTTTTTGTATCTCTCAATTTCTTCTTTTAGAAAAGAAAATTGATTGAAAAATTCCTGCATAGGATATTGATTAAATTGATAAATGTGATCAAACTTGAGGTTTCCTAAACCTTTTTGCAGATTAGAGAAAAAGGTAACTGGACTTTGTTTTTTATAGGTTTGCTCTGTATCTGCAAAATACTGCATCTCAGAAAATGATTTACCATTCTGTAAATCTTCTGTAAAGTATTGCGCTAATTCTCTTTCAAAGGCTTCATACTGATTCATCAATTTTTGGTAATCATCAAAAAACACTGGTGTATCTTTTTCAATATAATCAAATATAGTCCATGTTTTATCGTAACATAAAGATAAAAACTTTCGACTATCTGAATGTACTTGTTTTTGATGAAAACTTGACAAAATTTCTTCTAGATAGGATTTCAAAATCGGCGATAGAGTCTTCGAAATTTGCTTTTCTAAAGCAGACTGACCTCGTAGATAGTCCTTTTCCCTCAAGAGCATATCACTAGCTGGAAAGATAGTGAGTTCTGTTTGATTTTCTTTTGATAATTGTGTTTCGACTTCAAAAGTCCGAATTCCATCTACTTCATCACCAAAAAACTCGATTCGGAAAGGTTCTAACTGAGACATCTCAAAAATATCTAAAATATCTCCTCGAATACTAAACTCCCCTTGGGTCTGTACTTGTGTAACTTTTCGATAACCGATTACCTTTAATTTGTGAAGAAGGTCATGTTGATCATATTCTTCACCAACTGCAATCCTTATAATACTTTCTTTAAATCCAGTTGGAGAAGGTAAAATCAAGCGACTTGCTGCGATATTACAAACTAAAATCCCTTTCTTAGACGGATTACTCAAAAAACGCAAGGCCTCAACCCGCGAAATGATTTTTTCTTGTGAAGACATCAAAAACTCTACCATAGGAGAGTCATCTACCAAAAATGGATAGACAAATTCCTCTCCTAAGAGAGAAAGAAGATCACTGATAATTCTTTCTGCTTCTCCATAAGTTGAAGTCAGTAACACAATCTTATTTTCTTTTTCTAGACTGCTTGCAATTGCAAGAGCCTTGGTAGACGTTGATAAACCAAGTATTAGTTGTCTTTTCTTATTTATCAGATTTTGATGCCATTTTTTTATCTGGTCATTTTCTGAGAATAAATCTAATAAAGTCACCATTTAACCATTATACCTCTGCATTGTTTTCTCAAAATTTTTCTCTTGTAAATAGTAGTTTACAGCATCGTCAACCTTGTCAATAGACTGTAAAATACCCACATAGTCATCCTGATCAAACTTACTTAAAACATGATGAACAACCGACATGCTTTTTTTAGGTCTTCCAATACCTATTTTAACACGGTTAAATACTTGAGTTCCAATATGTTGAATAATAGACTTGATACCATTATGACCACCTGCTGAGCCCTTTGCTCTTAAACGAATTTTTCCAACTTCCATGTCAAGGTCGTCGTAAATAACGAGTAAATCTTCAATATCCAAACCATAGTAAGTCAATAAAGCATGGACCGCTTTTCCGCTTTCATTCATAAAGGTCGTTGGTTTGACAAGATAAATTTTTTCACCATTAAGAAAAAAAGATGCTAGGTCAGCTTGAAATATCTTATCATGTGTAAAAGTGACATTTTGTTTTTTAGCTAATTGGTCAATCAACATAAATCCAACGTTGTGCTTGGTTTCAAAATATTTATCCCCTGGATTTCCCAATCCAACAAGTAATTTGGTCATTTATTTTTCCTTTCAAAAGCCAAAAGGGTTGGAATTTTTTTCCAACCTAATTGATACTATTCATTAATTTTTTTAGACATTAAAGCGGAATTCCATGATATCGCCATCTTGAACGATATATTCTTTTCCTTCTTCACGCAAGCGCCCAGCTTCTTTTACAGCCTTTTCAGATCCATATTTCACTAGATCCTCATATGACATGGTTACTGCACGAATAAAACCTTTTTCGAAGTCTGAATGGATAATACCAGCTGCTTGAGGAGCTTTCATACCACGCTTAAAGGTCCAAGCGCGAACTTCTTTTTCACCAGCTGTAAAGTAAGTTCCAAGTCCAAGTAAGTGGTAAGCAGCTCGAGTCAACTTATCAACACCTGATTCTGTCAAGCCAAGTGCTTCAAGAAACTCTTGTTTATCTTCATCATCTAACTCAGAAATTTCTTCTTCAGCACGCGCGGAAATAACAACTACCTCTGCATTTTCTGTCGCTGCAAATTCTCGAATTTGTTTAACATAGTCTATAGAATCTGGATCTGAAACGACATCCTCATCCACATTAGCAACATAAAGAACTGGTTTAGTGGTTAAAAGGAAGAGACCTTTGACAACCTTTTGTTCCTCATCTGTAAATTCAATAGTTCGAGCTGATTTTCCATCCTCAAGGACTGGTTTAATCTTTTGAAGAACGTTAAACTCTGCTACTGATTCTTTATCTTTTTGCGTACGTGCCATCTTTTCTACACGCGCGTAGCGTTTATTAACTGATTCTAAGTCAGCAAGAATCAATTCTAGGTTAATGGTATCAATATCTGCAAGTGGATCCACAAAGGCGTCTTCACGTCCTTGCTCGCGCATCACATTTTCATCATCAAAAGCACGAACTACGTGAACAATCGCGTCTACTTCACGGATATTGGCCAAGAATTTATTACCTAGACCTTCTCCTTTTGAAGCTCCTTTTACAATCCCTGCAATATCTGTAAACTCAAAGGTTGTTGGAACTGTCTTTTTAGGAGTAATCATTTCCGTTAGTTTTTGTAGGCGTTCATCTGGAACTTCCACCATCCCAACGTTTGGATCAATAGTCGCAAATGGGTAGTTTGCCGCCTCTGCTCCTGCTTTTGTAATTGCATTAAAAAGGGTTGATTTACCAACGTTTGGCAAACCAACGATACCTGCTGTTAAAGCCATAGTTTCTCATTCTCCGTTCTCATTTCAATCCCTAACATTATAACACAAAAAGGGAAAACTTGCTAACCCTCTAACTAAGGGTTCTTAGTCAATAATCTTATTCATTTTTCGTTCAAAATCATAGCGACTCATCATAACAAGGTGGTCACAATTGCTACATTTGATTTTGATATCTGCCCCTACGCGTGTAATTTCCCAACGATTAGCTTTTTTACCTGTTGATTTAATTGTGCAAGCATGTGGTTTTTTCATCTCAACAAAATTTCCAACTTGATACATACTACTCTCCTTTTCTGTTTTGATTATATCATAAAAGAGGCGAGCCAGGCTCAACCTCTTTCACTTAATTTGTTCGAACTGGTGTGATAAGCTGCATGAAATCTTCGTCAGTATCTGCTGGCACAAGAGTAAATGGACGAACTGCTGAGATAAAGCTAATGGTCACCTTCTCGCTATTTAAAGCCTTGAGGGAATCAATCAAGTAAGTTGGGTTAAAACTAATAGTCAAATCATCACCAGTCACATGCTCCGTATCGATTTCTTCGTTTACTTTACCAACTTCTGGAGAGTGAACATGGGCGCTAACAACTCCACCTTTAATTTCAAGTTTCACAGTACCATTTTGAGTCGCACTTGATAAGAGACGTGCACGCTCCATAGATTGACGCAAATTAACCACATCAAAAGTAATTGTAGTGTTAAAGTCTGTTGGAATCAAGCGATCTGTATCAGGATAATTACCTTCTAGGAGACGAGTGTAGAAGCTAATATTTTCGCTTCTAAAGAGGATTTGATTATTTGCAAAGAAAATCTCTACAGTTTCAATATCATCTGTAAATACCGCTGAAAATTCGCGGAGAGAGCGGCTAGGAATCACCACATCGAAATCATCTCCATTTTTTTCAAGAGTCAATTTCTTCTGGCTAAGGCGGTGTGAGTCTGTCGCAACTGTTTTTAGTTCCTTGTGTTGGCTCAATACGAAGTGGACACCTGTTAAGATGGGACGACTTTCTTGCGTACTTGCAGCAAATGCTGTTTCATTGATAATTTTCTTGAGTAGTTTTGTTTCAAGAACCAAAGGTGTGCTAGCTGAAATTTCTTGGATACGAGGATACTGTTCGCTATCTTTTCCTTTTAGAGTAATTTCTGATTTACCACTTGTTAAGACAATTTGTTTTTGTTCAATCTCTTTGAAATCTAGCGTTACATCTGGAAGACTGGATACAACATTGATAAAGAAAGAAGCTTCAAGAAGAATCGAACCCAGAGAAGTTATCAAGAGACCAGCATCTTCATTCTTTTGAGAAATGAAATTTTCAATAGAAATTTGACCGTTTGATCCAATTAAAGTAATTCCTTCATTGGTAACGTCAATTTTGATTGTTGATAAAATTGGAATAGCATTTTTAGAGCTGATTGCTCGTTTTGTAGTATTTAAGGCTTGTAGAAATATATTTTTATTAATTGAAAAATGAATCATGGATTCTCCTTTATTTATTTTTAGTATTAGAAAGTTAATAGTAATAATAGAGTGTGTGAATTCTGTGGAAAACTGAGTGCTATTTAGTAAACTTAAGCTTCTAAGCTTGTTTAAAAAATGTGGATAAAAAAGATAAGAAAGGAAAACTTATCCACAAGCTACTTAATTTTCTTTTTGATTGCTTCTATTTCTAAACGTAAATTATCGTCTTCGTCAATCAATGATTTGATTTTAGCATGGGCATGAATAACGGTGGTGTGATCCTTTCCGCCAAATTCTTTTCCAATTTTTGGAAGACTGTTATCTGTCAGTTCTCTAGCTAGATACATAGCAACCTGACGTGCTAAAACGATGTTCTGAACTCGTCTCGTACCTTTCATTTCTTTAACACTCACTCCATAAAAATTACCAACTTCAGTTTGGATTTTCTCAATTGGAATAACAAGTATCTGGCGGGCGTCTTGCTTACGTGCTCTAATAGCTTCCGCAGCAATATCAATAGTAATATCCTTAATCTTCTTCACTCTGGCAATTAAAGTGATATCGTTGATTGCTCCTTCCAATTCTCTAACATTTGAATCAAATTGGCCAGCCAAGTATTCTAGAGTATCACTTTGGAAATGGTAATCTAAGTGCTCTGTTTTACTTTGAAGAATGGCGATACGTGTCTCAAAGTCAGGAGGAGTGATATTTTGCGTCAATCCCCAGCTAAAGCGTGTAACAAGTCTCTCTTCAAGTCCTTCTAGGTGTTTAGGACTTCGATCACTGGTTAGGACAATCTGTTTCTGCTTATCATGAAGAGCATTGAAGGTATTGAAAAATTCTTCCTGGGTCGCGACTTTTTTGCCACTGAGAGATTGGATATCATCGATCAATAAGAGATCAAGGCTACGGTAAGTCTTTTTGAAATTTTCCATTTCCCCAAGTCGCAAGTGTTCAAGAAAGTCATTGATAAAGCTTTCGGCAGGAATGTACTTGACACGCGCATCAGGAATATTTTTCAAAATCTCATTTCCAATCGCATTGAGCAAGTGAGTCTTTCCAAGACCAGGTCCTCCATAGATAAAAAGAGGATTATAAGTCAGAGCTAAATCTTCAGATACAGCTAGTGCAGCAGACACTGCCCAAACATTCCCATCACCTTGAATAAAGTTATCAAAGGTATATTTTTCTTTTAACCCTGTTTCGGAATAGGGAATCGTTGGTAGTGCAGGTGTGTAATCGTAAGTAGAGACACTATTCGTATCATTTACTTGAGGAGATTCTGTGCTCTGAGGTTTAGTGAAAATATAGTGAGGTTTGATTTCAGAATCATAAATTTCAAAACCAGCAGCAATAATAATATCTTTTAATTGCTTTTCCCACACCATTTCCATCTCTGATCTCGGTAGAAATATAGTAGCTGTGTTTTCTTCTACTTTGATGAGTTCAGCAGGTGTAGCATAGAAATCATACATAGATCGTGTCAATCTTTCTTGAGCAAATTCTAAAATACGATTCCAAAATTGCTTTTCTTTCAACTAATTTTCCTCCTTTACTATGATTTTAGTAGTTTAGTGCTAGACTTATTTTACCATAGATAGTAGGATTTTTCCACAGATTGGGGAAAAGAATCCACAATGTTAGTAGTATTTATCCACAGGTTGGGGATAAATAGGAAAATCCTTGATTTAATAGGGTTATTGATAAAAAAATTGGTGGATAAATTTGTGGGTTGAGAAAATAAAAGAACAGCCTTATTTCAGGCTGTTAATAATTCTATCGTATTCTTCTTGACTTGAAAAGGAGATAATAATCTTTCCAGTATCTTTTTTTGAAAGTTTAATTTCTACACTTAAACCGAGTAGTTTTTTTAATTTATCTTCTTCGTCTTTGATGAAAGAATCACTTTTTTTTTGCTTCTTTTGTTTTTTCTCTGTAAGAAGTGCTTCTAACTTTCTCACAGAAATATCTTCATTTTTGATTAGTTGGAAGAAATAGTCTTGCTGCTCTTTGTCTAAACCAACTAGAGAACGTGCATGCGCTTGAGAAATTTTTCCATTTTCTACTTCAACTAAGATATATTCTGGTAGGGAAAGTAAACGAATAAAATTAGTGATATAAGGACGAGATTTCCCCATTTTATCCGCTATCTCAGTGTGAGTAAATCCTTTTTCTACTAAAGATTCGTAGGCGCGTGCTTCTTCAACAGGATTTAAATTTTCTCTCTGCAAATTCTCAATGATTGACTGGATCATCATTTCCTGATCTGAGAGGTGCTTTACAACGGCTGGAATAGAGGTCAGACCAGCCAAGAGAGAAGCCCGATATCGTCTCTCTCCTGCAAGGATTTCATAACCAATTACAGGAGATTGACGAACGATGATTGGTTGGATGAGCCCATTTTCTTTGATTGACTGAGCTAATTCCTTTAGTTTATCTGTATCAAATTCTTTTCGAGGTTGGTAAGGATTCTTTTGTATTTCAGAGATAGAAATCATTTCAAATTTTTCCATGATTCTACACTAACATATCTTTTACTTTCTGTAAAGTTTTCTTTACACTGATGTCAATTAAGACTCTAAATCACCAGAATTCTTATCTAGTTTAATTGAAGTTGTTTCCTCCTTACCGTTACGGTAGTAGGTTATTTTGATAGTATCTCCAATAGCATGATTGTAAAGAGCATGTTGTAGGTCTGTTGATGAGGCAATCTCTTTGTCGTCAACTTTGGTAATGACATCGTATTTTTGAAGATGTCCATTTGCTGGCATATTGTTTTGAACAGATCGAACAACTACACCTGAAGTGAGGCCACTTGGAATGTTAAGTTTTCTAAGATCACTAGCTCCAACATTTGACAGATTGACCATTTGAATTCCAAGAGCAGGACGAGTCACTTTACCATCACTTTCAAGCTGTTTAATGATATTTTGTGCATCGTTTGAAGGAATTGCAAAACCAAGACCTTCTACAGATGTTCCACCATTACTTGCAATTTTACTTGATGTAATACCAATTACTTGTCCTTGAATATTTACAAGTGGACCACCAGAGTTACCAGGGTTAATGGCCGTATCTGTTTGAATGGCTTTTGTTGAAATAGCTTGACCATCTTCAGATTTTAGAGAAACATTTCGATTAAGACTTGAAACAATCCCCTGTGTAACTGTATTAGCATATTCTGAACCTAGAGGACTACCGATAGCAATCGCTGTTTCTCCAACACTAAGTTGACTTGAATCCCCAAATTCTGCCACTGTTGTAACTTTTTCTGAAGAAATTTTAACGACAGCAATATCAGAGAAGGTATCAGATCCGACAATTTCACCAGGAACCTTGGTACCATCTGCTAAGCGGATATCAACTTTTGAAGCTCCATTGATAACGTGAGTATTGGTTACAAGATAGGCATCTTTATCATCCTTTTTATAGATAACACCTGATCCCTCACTTGCGATTTGTTGATTGTCTGAATCAGAATTAGTTTCATCAGCATTAAATACACTACTTTGTCTACTGCTAGAAGAAGAATAAGTAATGATTGAGACAACAGCATCCTTAACTTTATTTACTGCTTGAGTGGTTGAATTTTCATTCTTATAGGATGTTTGAGTGACAGTGCCAGAATTATTATTTGTAGCTTGATTTCCTTGTTTTTGATAAAGTTGTAATGTTACGAAACTTCCTAAGGCACCGCTTAAAAATCCGATTAGAATGATTACGAGAATTTTAACTCCTTTTTTGTAAAATTTTTGTAAGTGTTTCATATACGCCTCCGTTTGTTATTTATTTACTCAGATTATAAACCTATTAACTTAATCCAAACTTAAAAGCTTAAAGTTTTACACAAGTTGTGGATAACTCACTTTATTCTGTGAATTCACTAGTATTTTTGAATGATTTTTGTGTGTATAAGATGTGAAATGAAGTGTGGATATGATAGAATAGAAGAATGAAAATAAAAATTGTAACAGTGGGAAAATTAAAAGAAAAATACCTTAAAGATGGTATTGCTGAATATACCAAACGAATTTCACGTTTCGCCAAATTAGAAATGATTGAGCTCACTGATGAGAAGACACCTGACAAAGCCAGTGAATTAGAAAATCAAAAAATCTTGGAAACAGAAGGTGAAAGAATTCTTTCTAAGGTTGGAGAAAGAGACTTTGTCGTTGTACTAGCCATTGAAGGAAAAACACTCTCCTCAGAGGAATTTAGTAAGCAACTAGAGCAAGCTTCTATCAAAGGATATTCAACACTTACTTTTATCATTGGAGGAAGTTTGGGTCTAGCTCCTGTTGTAAAAAATAGGGCCAATCTTTCTGTCAGTTTTGGCCATCTGACATTACCACATCAGTTAATGAGATTGGTTTTAGTTGAACAAATTTACCGTGCTTTTACAATTCAACAGGGTTCTCCTTACCACAAATAGAAGATTGACTTAGCTCTTGTTTTTTGATAGAATGGTCATGTTAGGTCTCATAGCTCAGCTGGATAGAGCATTCGCCTTCTAAGCGAACGGTCGCAGGTTCGAATCCTGCTGGGATCAATTTTAGATGCGAAGCTGGGGTAAATCCCAGCTTTTTTCTTAAAAAAGTGCGTTTCAGGTGCAAAAATGTACAGTTGGGAAGAATTTTTTCTTACATGGTCTTCATTTTGTATAATAGGTGTGTAAGCTAACTTACAAGAAAAAATAATACAGGAGATTTCATTATGAAAAATACAGTAAAGTTGGAACAATTTAAAGAAGTAACAGAGGCAGAATTGCAGGAGATTCGAGGTGGAGATAAAAGACTACCTTACTTTTTTAAACATCTTTTTTCAAATAGGACAAAGTAGTAATATTATAGGGTGATAGGATGAGTTTATTAGGATTTGGGATAGTTATTCTTCATATTTTTATTTTAACAATAAGCTATGAATTAATTTGTAAAGTAACTAAAAAAGAAAGATATTTATTTATAGCTTGTATATTTGTATATCAGTCTGTAGCTGAATTTTTCTTTGACTTTATTTCATTAGGTGGGTTAGGGATTGAAAAGTTTATATTTCCTTTTATTCTATATACTTCTATAGTAGTTTTAAAGAAATATGATAAGCATAAAGGAATGTTTATCAGTTTACTATTGTCTTTATTATATCACAGTACACATACTTTTTTATCAGTAACCCTATCCTCTATAACAGGTGATGCTTTTGTGATAGAACATGAAGTGATGTTTTATTTAGGAGTACTATTACTAACATATTTAATTATTAAAAAAATTATTACTTATTTCCATTTAGAACTTACTTATTTTGATAAAGATTATCTGTACCCTTTTTTAAAAAAAGTAATAGTTGCTTTCTTTGGTTTGCATATCTTATTGTTTATTTCAGATATAGTAAGTACAACTCATCATTTAAATAGCTTCGGAAGTATTTTATCAACCATTGTTTTTATTTGCTTGTTATTGATTTTCTTTGCAATGAATTCTCACAAGGTTCAAATTGAAAAAGAGATTGCTCTAAAACAAAAGAAATTTGAACAAAAACATTTACAGACTTATACTGATGAAATTGTGGAGTTGTATAATGAAATTCGAGGTTTTCGTCATGACTATGCAGGGATGCTTGTTAGCATGCAAATGGCGATTGACAGTGGAGATTTACAAGAAATTAACAGGGTTTACAATGAAGTCCTAGTAAAAGCAAATCAGAAATTGAGGTCAGAAAAATATACTTACTTTGATTTAAATAATATAGAAGACTCTGCTTTACGGAGTTTAATTGCTCAATCGATTGTCTATGCACGAAAAAATGATGTAGAGTTTACATTGGAAGTAAAGGATATCATTACTAGACTGTCAATAGATTTACTTGATCTGGTTCGTATCATGAGCATTTTATTAAACAATGCCGTTGAAGGTGCTGCAGATAGTTATTTGAAACAAATGGAAGTTGCAGTCATTAAAATGGATTTTGAAACAGTTATAGTTATCCAGAATTCATGCAAAATCACTATGACGCCTTCAGAGGATCTATTTGCCTTAGGTTTCTCTACCAAGGGAAGAAATAGAGGTCTAGGGCTTAATAATGTCAAAGAGATCTTAGATAAGTATGACAACATTATCTTAGAAACTGAGATGGAAGACAACACATTTAGACAAATTATTAGATTTAAGAGGGAATTCGAATGAAAGTATTAATTTTAGAAGATGTTATTGAACATCAAGTGAGACTAGAGAGAATATTAAATGAAATCTCGGAAGAATCGAATATTCCTATTTCATATAAGACAACAGGAAAAGTTCGTGAATTTAAGGAATATATCGAAAATGATGAAGTAAACCAGCTTTATTTCCTAGATATTGATATTCATGGAATCGAGAAAAAAGGCTTTGAAGTGGCTCAGTTTATCCGTCATCACAATCCTTATGCTATTATTGTCTTTATTACCAGTCGATCTGAATTTGCTACCTTAACGTATAAATACCAGGTATCAGCCCTAGATTTTGTTGATAAAGATATCAATGATGAATTGTTCAAAAAACGCATCGAGCAGAGTATTTTTTACACTAAGAGTATGCTGCTTGAAAACGAAGATGTTGTAGACTATTTTGATTACAACTATAAAGGAAATGATTTGAAAATTCCTTACCATGACATTTTGTATATCGAAACCACAGGAGTTTCTCATAAACTTCGGATTATTGGTAAGAATTTTGCTAAAGAATTCTATGGAACTATGACAGATATTCAGGAAAAGGACAAACATACCCAGCGATTTTATTGCTCCCATAAATCTTTCCTTGTCAATGTAGGAAATGTGAGAGAAATTGATCGAAAGAATTTAGAAGTTGTCTTTTATGAAGATCATCGTTGTCCCATTACCCGTTTGAAAGTTCGTAAACTAAAAGATATTCTAGAGAAAAAATCTAAAAAGTGATTGACAATTAGTAAGAAATTGATATAATGGTTATATCTGCTACAGATAGATGGTCCGTTGGTCAAGGGGTTAAGACACCGCCTTTTCACGGCGGTAACACGGGTTCGAATCCCGTACGGACTATTTTATCCGCCAGAGCTCAGTTGGTAGTAGCGCATGACTGTTAATCATGATGTCGTAGGTTCGAGTCCTACTGGCGGAGTCAGATAAAAAAAGAACACCATTGGTGTTCTTTTTTTATCTGACATCACCTAACATTTTCATAAGGAAGTCTGTCATTTCTTGCGGACTTTCTTTTTTTCCGTGAGCAATCCAAGTCTGGCAAACACCAAATAGGGCATTTGTTAGATAAATACTGCTGTATTCTAATTCTATTGGAGTGAGTTGTAGTTTCATAAAGCGTTTCTGAAGGTCGGTGCTAAGCATAATGTGAAGCTTATTTCTCAAGAAATTTTGGATTTCTTTTGTTCCATTTTCAGACAAGAGTGCAGCCAAGAGTGGCTCAGACTCTAAATATTCAAATACTTCTAAAATAGCATCTCTTTTGTGATGAGCATGTTTTTGGAAAATATACTCAAAGGTATGAAATAGCTTACTTTGGTAGAGTTCAATCATATCATACTTATCCTTGTAGTGAGTGTAAAAGCTGGAACGACTAATTCCGGCTTTTTCTGCTAACTTGACAGTAGAAATTTGATCAAAGGGCTGGTCCATCAATAATTGAACCATGGCATTTTCGATAATTCGTTTTGTTTTTAAACGTTTGTTACTTTCTTTCATAATTCCTCCTTGTAAACAAAAATAGACTATGTGTCTAAAAAAATATTTTTTACCTTGTAATTTAGATTTTTTTATGTATAATCTATTATATCAAAATTTTAGACAATATGTGTAAAAAAGGAGGAAACATGTTTAAAGAATGGAAAGCAATATTTAAAAAACCGACCTTTATCATTGTAATGATAGGGATTTCTCTCATTCCAGCTTTATACAACATTATATTTTTATCGTCCATGTGGGATCCATATGGTCAAGTATCGGAGTTACCTGTGGCAGTTGTCAATAAAGATAAGGAAGCTTTTTATAATGGACAGACAATGAGAATTGGTGAAGACATGGTGTCTAATTTAAAAGAAAATAAGGCTTTAGATTTTCACTTTGTTAATGAAGAGGAAGGGGAAAAAGGACTAGAAGATGGTGACTACTACATGGTAGTGACTTTACCAAGTGACTTATCTGAAAAAGCTGCTTCTATTCTATCAGATCATCCAGAACAAATGACCATTAACTATCAAACTTCTAGCGGGCATAGCTTCATTGCAAGTAAAATGAGTGATTCTGCCATGACACAGTTAAAACAGAATGTTTCTGCTAATGTAACCGAATCCTATACGAAAGCTTTATTTCAAAAGATGGGTGATTTAAAATCCGGTTTAACGAAGGCAGCCGATGGAAGTGAACAATTGGCTAACGGGGCCAGTCAGTTAGCTGTAGGAAGTCAGACATTGTCTTCAAATCTTGCTACTTTAGCTAGCTCAAGTTTAACCTTTTCGGATGGAACAGATCAATTTACAAAAGGGTTGACAACGTATGTCACAGGAGTAAAGCAACTGAATAGTGGCTTAGGAACATTTAATGATGGTTTACAGAACTATACAAGTGCGGTTTCACAGGTTGACACAGGACTTAATCAATTATCTTCGAAAACTCCAGAATTAGTTGCAGGTGTCAACCAGTTAAATACAGGGATGAAGTCATATGCTGGTGGAGTTTCACAACTCAATTCAGGTCTCAGTCAATTTTCGGTTGGTGTCAATGCCTATACAAGCGGAGTTGACAAATTATCTGTTGGTACAAACCAACTATCAAGTCAACCAGATACATTGAGAGACGGTATTACTCAATTAAATAAAGGAATCAAAGAAATATCCACACAATTAAATACTTCATCTCAACAGAAAGAGGATATAACACAGTTAGCAAGCAGTTTAGATGAGTTGAATAAGTCTCTCCAATCAGTTACAGTTTCAGATAATACTGATCTTAAAAATACAATATCTAATGACTTAACAAATATAACGACTCTTGCTCAAACTATTGTGACTAATAGTCAAGCAGAGCAAGAGAAAATTCTTACAAATCTTCAAGCAACAGCAACTTATCAATCTCTCACTGAAACTCAGAAAAAAGAATTGACTGAAGCTGTTTCAAATAATTCTAATTCTACGATAGAGTCAGCAAAAGCAATTTTAACGACGGCAGGAGATTTAAAAGAAAATTTAGGAAGTATAAACCAACCAGTCTCTAATCTTTCTACTTTACAGACTAAAGCAAATCAACTTTTACCTATAGCGTCTAGTTCCTTGATATCTATGTCAAGTGGATTTACACAGTTGCAAAATGCTGTAGATAATCAGTTAGTTCCCGGAAGTCAATCAATTGAAAATGGAGTTAATGCGTATACTAAGGGATTGGATACTATTTCTTTAGGTGTAAATCAACTAAGTGAAAAGAATACAACTTTAACAACAAGTTTGGATCAATTGGTTTCTGCCTCAACCAAGTTGACAGAAAACTCTTCAAAATTGACAACTGGTTTGGATACTCTAGCTGGGAAAACTCCAGAATTAGTAACAGGTATTGAAAAACTATCATCTGGTTCTGCTCAATTGAACAATAAGAGTCCAGAGTTAATAGCAGGTCTTACTAAATTACAATTTGGCTCTGATCAATTAACAGATAAATCAACACAATTACTTTCTGCAGCATCCCAACTAGGAAGTGGCGCTATGAAGATAGCAGATGGTGCTGGAAAATTAGCTGAAGGTGGAGCAACTTTAACTGCTGGTATTGAAAGTTTACAAGTAGGAACTACTAATCTAGGACAAGGCTTAAGAAGTGCTAGCAATCAACTAAAATCAGCATCAACAGAGTCAAAAAATGCAGAAACATTATCTGAACCTCTAGTTCTCTCAAAAACAGACAATGACCAAGTCCCTGTAAATGGGATTGCTATGGCTCCTTATATGATATCAGTCGCTCTCTTTGTCGCTGCATTATCAACAAATATGATTTTTGCTAAATTACCTTCAGGTCGTCATCCTGAAACTCGCTGGGCTTGGTTCAAATCTCGCTTTGAGATAAATGGAGTTATAGCTGTTTTAGCCGCTGTCTTAGTCTATGGTGGCGTTCATCTTATTGGTCTAACAGCAAATCATGAAATGAGAACCTTGTTCTTAATTATTATCGCAAGCTTAACATTCATGTCTATGGTGACAGCTTTAACAACTTGGAATAGCCGTATTGGAGCTTTCTTCTCTCTTATTTTACTTTTATTACAGTTAGCATCAAGTGCAGGGACCTATCCCCTTGCTTTGACAAATGATTTCTTCAAAGGTGTCAATCCTTGGTTACCAATGAGTTATTCTGTATCAGGCTTACGACAAACAATCTCTATGACAGGAAATATTCATCACCAAGTGATTTTCCTTATTATAACACTAGCTTTCTTTACTGCTTTAGGTATGCTAGCTTATCAACCTAAGAAAATGGAAGAAGATTAAAAAGATTGGCCAAGGAATTGGTCAATCTTTTTCTGTCTTAGATAAATTTCGTCTGTGATTATAGATCCCAAAAAGAAGAAGGGCAGTTAGTGAGCAGGCTGCTCCAATAACAAAACCATTGGGGATAAAGGAAAGTGTAATGGTGCCTTTTCCTTTTGGAACATCAACTTTCATAAAACCAGTCTGAGCCTGCTTGATTTCAAGTTTTTTCCCATCTTGGTATGCAGACCAACCTTTGTCATAAGGAATAGTGAAGAAAATAGAGGTATCTTGTTTTACTTCATATGTAGCAAAGACTTTATTTTTAGAGGTGGATACTTCTACAGGTTGTTCTTTAATCTTTTGAATTGCCTCAGTAAGAGCCTGAGTATCTAAACGATAGAAGGTTGGAGATTCAAATGACACCTGAGAATTTCCAGGGAAACTAACACTGATATTGAAAGTTTTTTGTTCTTCAGTATAACCTAAATTAAAGAAATTAAATGCATTGTCAGTTGTAAAAGTCTTCTTTTCTCCATTGACAATGATGTCAACTTTCTTTTGCTTATCGTTTGTAAAATGAAGATTTGAAAAAGAGAGATAGACTTGGCTATTTTGAGGAACCTCAATTTGATAATTAATCTTTGCATCTTCATTCGCAGAACCTGTGATGCTCGTTAAACCATCTGAAGTATCTGTTTTATCAGATGCTATTTGGGAGAAGTAATCTAAGTTGAGATTAGCAAGCTGGTTTATAAATAAAGCCTGATTATCTAGAGTGTGATTGTTAAAGTTTACATCTGTGTAAATAGATTGAGTGGCAAAGGCAATGGGTAAAGAGAGTTGATTTTTATATAAGGTTAAATGATTCTTTTGATAAATCTCTTGAAAGCCATACTTATCAAGTGAAGTTTCAGAAATATTGTACTGGATTCCAAATAAACTGTCTGCTAAAAGACTGTTATTTGCATAACGGAGATTAAGGTTGGTTCCAGAGGATTTGAATCCCAGTTTATCCAAACTAGTGCTAGCTGAACGATTTCGTACAGACGAAAATTGAGAGATTCCATTGTAGTTAAATTTCATACTGTCATTTCCAGTCTGAATTTGCAGTTTTTCAGTACGTGTAAATGAATTGTCAATTTGGTTTAGAATGGATTCCATAGCGGTGATATCTCTATTATAGGCGCTACGAGAAGCAAAGGCCCATTCTTTAGCTATTCCTTCCATTTGAGATGAAGCATTTAAGCTTATCTCAGCTGTTATAAATAAAGACAAAAGAATTGCAAATAGATTTACAGAGATAAATTTTCTAATGACTGCAAGAAGTAAAAGAGCATAAACTAGTAGAAATTCAAGAGTGAGCAGGATATTCAAATCAGTTAAAAAAGAATAGTGTGATTTAAAATAGACAGTGGCCAAAAATCCTGTTAGTACAAGAAAAAGTGAGACAAATAGATTCCATAGCTTCAGTTCTTTCAGACGATTTAAGACTTCTGCTGCAGTATAAATTAACAGAGTGGAAAAAATCCAAGCATAGCGATGCAAAAACATATTTGGGGTATGCATCCCTTGCCAAAATAAATCAAGTGCTTCTATGTAAAAGCTTGTTATTAAAAAAGTAAAGAAAATTGCATAGGTAAGTTTCACGTGAAACCTTATGGATTTTATTGTGAAAAATAGAATGGTTAAAATAAAAGGAAGCAATCCAACAAAAATCATTGGTATAGATCCATATTTAGTTGTATCAAAAGATCCAATGAATTGTTTTGCGAAAATATCCAGATACCAGCTACTGTCTGTCTTTAATTTTGTGATGGTAGTTAACTTCTCCCCATGAGTTTGTAAATCAAACAGTGTAGGAAGAGTCATAATCAAACTAGCCATTCCAGCTAAAAAGGAGGTAACAACAAAATCAAGAAAAGATGATTTTCGAGTTTTAAAGTCCCAAGAAATTTGGCAGAGATACCAGAAAATAAGAAACAATGCTGTCATATACCCAAAATAATAATTTTGAATAAATAAGATTGACAAACTTGTAAAGTATAGTAGGCGCTTCTTTTGTGTTATAAGTAGGTGTAAACCAGTTATAATTAAAGGAATCAAGATAAAAACATCTAGCCAGGTTTTAATCTCTAACTGACTAACGGTAAAGCTCATTAGAGCATAGGAAGTAGATAAGGCAAGTTTTAAAAATTTTGGGATATCTTTAAATAATCTATTTAGACTAAAGAAGGTTGACAGACCAATCAATCCAAATTTTAATAGAGTGGTCAGATAAACAGCATCTGGCATATTCGACAGATTAAAAAAGTAAACCAGAGGTGAGAGAAAACTACCCAAGTAATAACTAGATAGAGCATAGAAATTCAGTCCGAGGCCACTTGTAAAGGTGTAAAACAAACTGCCATTTCCATGCAGAATATTTCGTAAAGCTACATCAAAAATAACGTATTGATGGAAACCGTCTCCTAATAGTGGAGATGCATCGCTATTCCAGTAGATACCTTGAGTTAGGTATACTCCAGTCATAATTACTAAAGGAATGATGAAAGAAACAAAATAGGTCCAATATGTTTTAAAAAATGATTTCATGTTACCTCGTAGAATGATAGAAAACTCAGTTGGTTACCCCAACTGAGTTTTGAAGTCTTATTTAATCTTTCCAAAGTTCTTTAACTTTTGCTTGTACTTCTGCATTTTCTAGGAATTCATCGTAGGTTTCATCAATACGATCAATGACGCCATTCTTAGACAAAACAATGATATGGTTTGCCAAAGTTTGGATAAACTCGTGGTCATGACTGGCAAAGATGATTGATTCTTTAAAGTTTTTCAATCCATCGTTCAAGCTTGAGATAGATTCCAAGTCCAAGTGATTTGTTGGATCATCAAGTACAAGAACATTTGATTTCAAGAGCATGAGTTTTGAAAGCATGACACGCACTTTTTCTCCCCCTGACAAGACGTTTACAGGTTTGTTAACCTCATCTCCAGAAAAGAGCATACGGCCGAGGAAACCACGTAGGAAGGTATTGTCATCTTCTTCTTTACTTGCAAATTGACGCAACCAGTCAAGGATTGACTCTCCTCCTGCAAAATCAGCCGAGTTGTCTTTTGGCAAGTAAGAACGGCTAGTAGTAACTCCCCACTTGACAGTTCCTTCATAGTCGATGTCACCCATAATTGCACGAATTAATGCAGTCGTTTGGATGTCATTTTGTCCAATAAGAGCTGTCTTATCACCTGGACGCAAGATGAAACTAATATTGTCTAGGATAGTTTCGCCATCAATCTTTACAGTTAAATTTTCTACTGTCAAGAGATCATTACCAATCTCACGTTCTGCTTTAAAGTTGATAAATGGATATTTACGACTAGAAGGAACAATCTCTTCTAATTCAATCTTGTCAAGCATTTTTTTACGAGACGTTGCTTGTCTTGACTTAGAAGCGTTGGCAGAGAAGCGAGCAACGAATTCTTGCAATTGCTTAATTTTTTCTTCTGCCTTGGCATTACGGTCTGCTAGCAATTTAGCAGCGAGTTCAGAAGATTCCTTCCAGAAGTCATAGTTTCCGACATAGAGTTTAATTTTTCCAAAGTCAAGGTCGGCCATGTGTGTACATACTTTGTTTAAGAAGTGACGGTCGTGGGATACTACGATAACGGTGTTATCAAAGTCAATCAAGAAGTCTTCTAGCCAAGTAATAGATTGGATGTCCAACCCGTTGGTCGGCTCGTCCAAGAGAAGAACATCTGGTTTACCAAAAAGTGCTTTAGCAAGGAGAACCTTCACTTTTTCACCATTGGCCAATTCGCTCATGTTTTGATAGTGCAACTCTTCTGGAATGTTTAGGTTTTGAAGTAGTTGAGACGCTTCACTTTCTGCTTCCCAACCTCCAAGTTCAGCAAATTCACCTTCGAGTTCGGCTGCACGAACACCATCTTCATCGGAAAAATCTTCCTTCATGTAAATGGCATCTTTTTCTTTCATGATGTTGTAAAGTTTTTCATTTCCCATAATGACGACATCAATAACTCGCTCATCTTCATAGTCAAAATGATTTTGACGGAGAACAGAGAGACGTTCATCTGGACCAAGAGAGATGTGACCAGTTGTTGGCTCGATATCACCAGCTAAGATTTTTAAGAATGTAGACTTCCCAGCACCATTAGCACCAATTAATCCATATGTATTTCCTTCTGTAAATTTGATATTGACATCATCAAAAAGTTTGCGATCACTAAAACGTAGTGAAACATCAGATACTGTAAGCAATGTTTTTCTCCTATAATATGTAATACATTTATTCTACTAGAAAAGAGAGAAATATTCAAATTTTTGTTTGTCAATTTTGTGTCAATTAAGTTTACAGGTTTATTTACAATGAGTTAGTTTTTTGATTTAAATAATTTTCTGTTATTTTAACAAAAAAATGCTATAATTGAAGAGACCATTTCGAAGGAGAAAAAAATGACGAAACCCATTATTTTAACAGGAGATCGCCCAACAGGAAAACTGCATATTGGACATTATGTTGGGAGTCTTAAAAATAGAGTATTACTGCAGGAAGAAGACAAGTATGAGATGTTTGTTTTTTTGGCGGACCAACAAGCATTGACAGATCACGCTAAAGACCCTCAAACGATTTTAGAATCGATTGGGAATGTTGCCTTGGATTACCTAGCAGTTGGATTGGATCCAAGTAAATCAACCATCTTTATTCAAAGCCAGATTCCAGAGTTGGCTGAGCTGTCTATGTACTATATGAATTTGGTGTCACTAGCTCGTTTGGAACGGAATCCGACAGTAAAAACAGAGATTGCTCAAAAAGGGTTTGGAGAAAGTATTCCGACAGGATTTTTGGTTTATCCGATTGCGCAAGCAGCAGATATTACTGCCTTCAAGGCTAATTATGTTCCTGTTGGGACAGATCAGAAACCAATGATTGAGCAAACTCGTGAGATTGTTCGTTCCTTTAATCATGCTTATAATTGTGAGGTCTTGGTGGAGCCGGAAGGTATTTACCCAGAAAATGAGAGAGCAGGACGTTTGCCTGGTTTAGATGGAAATGCTAAAATGTCTAAATCCCTTAATAATGGTATTTATCTAGCTGATGATGCTGATACTTTGCGTAAAAAAGTCATGAGCATGTATACTGATCCAGACCATATTCGGGTTGAGGATCCAGGTAAGATTGAAGGAAATATGGTTTTCCATTATCTAGATGTGTTTGGTCGTCCAGAAGATGCTCAAGACATTGCAGATATGAAAGAACATTATCAACGTGGTGGTCTTGGTGATGTAAAGACGAAACGTTATCTACTTGAAATATTAGAACGCGAACTTGGTCCTATTCGTGAGCGCCGTATTGACTTTGCTAAGGATATGGGAGAAGTGTACAATATGCTTCAAAAAGGTAGTGAAAAAGCACGTGAGGTTGCAGGTCAAACTCTATCTGAAGTTAAGGGAGCAATGGGACTAAATTATTTTAAATAATAGATAAAATATGAATCGTAAAACTATCTCTTCCATAGGATCACAGGGATAGTTTTTTTATGATTTCTACCATAAATATAATTGACAAATTTTCATAGAATGGTATGATAGATACAATACAAAAAGAGTCAAGCTCAAAAAGAAAGAAAAGAGGAAACTTCAATGTCTAATTGGGATACTAAATTTTTAAAAAAAGGTTTTACCTTTGATGATGTATTGCTCATTCCAGCAGAAAGTCATGTGTTGCCTAATGATGCAGATTTAACAACAAAATTGGCAGATAATCTGACTTTAAATATCCCAATTATAACAGCCGCCATGGATACAGTCACAGAAAGTCAAATGGCTATTGCCATTGCGCGTGCAGGTGGTCTTGGAGTAATCCATAAAAATATGTCTATTGCGCAACAGGCAGATGAAGTTCGCAAGGTAAAACGTTCTGAAAATGGTGTTATTATTGATCCATTCTTCTTGACTCCAGAACACACGATTGCTGAAGCAGATGAACTTATGGGACGTTACCGTATCAGTGGTGTTCCAGTTGTGGAGACACTTGAAAATCGTAAATTGGTTGGTATTCTAACAAACCGAGATCTTCGCTTTATTTCAGATTACAATCAGCCAATCTCAAACCATATGACCAGTGAAAATCTTGTCACTGCTCCTGTTGGTACAGACCTTGCAACAGCTGAACATATTCTTCAAGAACACCGTATTGAAAAACTTCCTTTGGTTGATGAAGAAGGTCGTCTTTCTGGCTTGATTACTATTAAAGATATTGAAAAAGTAATTGAATTTCCTAACGCAGCAAAAGATGAGTTTGGTCGTCTTCTAGTTGCCGGTGCAGTAGGTGTTACTTCAGATACATTTGAACGTGCAGAGGCTCTTTTTGAAGCAGGAGCTGACGCAATTGTTATTGATACTGCCCATGGTCACTCTGCTGGGGTTCTACGTAAAATTGCTGAAATTCGTGCTCACTTCCCAGATCGCACTTTGATTGCTGGTAATATTGCAACTGCTGAAGGTGCGCGTGCTCTTTATGATGCGGGTGTGGATGTTGTCAAAGTCGGGATTGGACCAGGTTCTATCTGTACTACTCGTGTGATTGCAGGTGTAGGTGTCCCACAAGTGACAGCAATTTATGATGCGGCAGCAGTTGCGCGTGAATATGGAAAAACGATTATTGCTGATGGTGGAATCAAATATTCTGGAGATATTGTAAAAGCCCTTGCTGCAGGTGGAAATGCAGTTATGCTTGGATCAATGTTTGCTGGAACAGATGAAGCACCAGGTGAAACTGAAATTTTCCAAGGGCGTAAGTTTAAGACTTACCGTGGTATGGGATCAATCGCTGCAATGAAAAAAGGATCAAGTGACCGATACTTCCAAGGTTCTGTCAATGAAGCAAACAAACTCGTTCCAGAAGGAATTGAAGGTCGTGTTGCCTATAAAGGCGCAGCAGCTGACATTGTCTTCCAAATGCTTGGTGGTATTCGCTCTGGTATGGGTTACTGTGGTGCAGCTAATCTTAAAGAATTGCACGACAATGCTCAATTTATCGAAATGTCAGGTGCTGGTCTCAAAGAAAGCCATCCTCATGATGTACAAATCACTAATGAGGCGCCAAACTACTCTATGTAAGAAGTAAAAAAGAACTCCTGAATTTCAGGAGTTCTTTTTTATTTACAAAGATGTCAATTTTAATTTACAGATATTTTACCGTTTTGGATGTTGAAAATACTAAGATTTTCTGGCAAGTTTTGTAAGTGGTCTAAACTTGTTGTTGTGATGAAGGTTTGGATAGATTGTGAAATAGTTTCTAGTAATTTTAATTGTCGTGTGTTGTCAAGTTCGCTCATAACATCATCAAGCAAGAGTATTGGAGACTCGTTAGTAATGCTTTCCATTAGTTCAATCTCTGCTAGTTTGATAGAAAGTACAAGACTACGATGTTGCCCTTGGCTTCCAAAACTAGCATCCATTCCATTGATATAAAAAGCAATGTCATCTCGATGAGGACCAACTCCAGTATTCTTTTTAAATAAGTCTCTGGATCGGCTTTTCTCCAAAGCAATTTTAAAAGAATTTGTTAGCTGTTCTTCATTGGTGAAGTTGACAGATGATTGATAAGATATTGACAGCTCTTCTAATTCATTTGAAATTTCTAAGTGTTTTTTTTGACCAAATTTCTCTAAGTCTTTAATGAATTTTATCCGATGCTTTATAACACGACACCCATACTCTACTAGCTGATCGTCTAAGACTGACAGAAATGTATCGTCAATCTTCTGGCTGGATTTTAGGTAGGTATTTCTCTGTTTGAGTATGTGATTATAGTTTGACAAGTCTGACAAGTAGATTGGTTTAATTTGTCCCAGTTCGATGTCGATAAATTTTCGACGGACAGAAGGTGATCCTTTAATTAGCTGGAGATCTTCAGGTGCGAAGAGGACAACATTCATATGACCGATGTAGTCTGATAGGCGAGCTTGTTTTAAGTGATTGACCTTAGTCACACGCCCTTTTGGCGTTAAATCAATTTCTAGAGGGATAGAGCTTGTTTTTTTCTGTAGCAAGCCAGAAAGATGGAGTTGCTCGTTATCAAAATGAATGAGATTTTTATCTGTACGAGTCCGATGACTACGTGTCAAGGCTAAGAAATAGATTGCTTCTAGAATATTGGTTTTTCCTTGTGCATTTTGACCTAGAAAGACATTTAATTTTGGATTGAAATCAATTTTTGCCTCTTTGTAGTTTCGAAAGGTTTTAATTGTTAAATGTTGGAGCCACATGGTTATCTTCCTGGAAAACGTGGAACTTGTTTGGTTTTAGGCGATGAAGAAGTTTTTTGTTTTTCTTTCTTGACACCTTTATTCATCTCTTTAACAAGTTTAGCAATTCGCTCTTTCTCAATCTTATCTGCTTGATACTCTTCTTGCTCTTTTAAACTTGGTTGTGTCAAGGTGATGTCAATCTTTAAATCAGGAATGTCAATCGTATCTCCAATACGGATTTTTTTCCCACGTCTACTTTCTAACTCGCCATTAAAGTAAACTTGATGATCTATTAAAAAGGATTTGATAGCACCACCGCTTTGTATAATTCCAAGTTCTTTTAGGAGGGCTTGGAGCGTAATAAATTCTTCAAATAATTTGTATTCCATAATTCACCTCAATCTTTGGTATTATACCATATTTTCCTTGAAATAGCTGAAGGAAAGTTAGCTGAAATGAAAACGGTTTTACTCTTTAAAGCTATGAAGAGAACAAGAAAATTTTTGATTTTCGTGGTATAATAGAACTCTATATGTAAGGAGGTAAGGTATGGAATTAGTGCCTGGAATTTCAGCACATTTTGTTCAATCCAAAAAGTTTAAAACAAATAAAATCACTATTCGTTTTACTGCTCCCTTATCTCTTGAGACAATAGCAGGACGCATGTTAAGTGCAAGTATGTTGGAGACGGCAAATCAAGCTTATCCCACATCACAAGCATTTCGCAGATACTTGGCAAGTTTATATGGAACAGATATTTCCACAAGTGCTTATCGTAGAGGACAAGCACATATTCTTGACTTAACATTTACCTACGTGCGGGATGAGTTTTTGAGTAAAAAAAATGTCTTGACTTCTCGAATTTTGGAATTGGTAGAACAGACTTTATTTGCTCCCTTAGTTCAAGATGGTGCTTTTGAGTCAGCCTTATTTGAAATTGAAAGAAAACAGTTATTGGCTAGTTTAGCTACTGATATGGATGATTCATTTTATTTTGCTCATAAGGAGTTGGATAGCTTGTTCTTCCATGATGAGCGTCTTCAATTGAGATACAGTGATTTACGAAATAGCATTTCAAATGAGTCTCCAGAAAGTAGCTACACGTGCTTTCAGAATGCTCTGAAGAATGATCGTATTGATTTCTTTTTCTTAGGTGATTTTAATGAAGTAGAAATCACAGAATCACTGAAGTCATTATCCCTTACAGCTAGAGAGAACTGTGTTCCTATCCAATATTATCAGTCTTATTCGAATGTTCTACGAGAGGGAATGATTCAGAGGAATGTTGGGCAATCAATTTTGGAATTAGGGTATCATTCTCCTATAAAATATGGCGATGATGAGCATTTGCCCATGCTTGTGATGAATGGTTTGTTGGGTGAATTTGCACATTCGAAACTTTTTACAAACGTTCGTGAAAATGCTGGAATAGCCTACACAGTCTCTAGTCAATTGGATTTGTTTAGTGGTCTGTTAAGGATGTATGCGGGTATTGATAGAGAAAATCGAAATCAGGCTAGAAAAATGATGAATCATCAATTGCTAGATCTGAAAAAGGGTAACTTTACAGATTTTGAGCTTGAACAAACCAAGGAGATGATTCGACGATCTTTGTTGATGGCTCAAGATAATCAACAGACCTTAGTTGAAAGAGTCTATTTGAATGCTCTATTGGGGAAATCAAGCTTTGATATTGATCGATTGGTGGCAAAATTAGAGAGTGTTGATAAAGAAGCTGTATGTAAAGTTGCCAACAGTTTGAAGTTACAAGCGATTTACTTTATGGAAGGAGTAGAATGACAAAGGTTACTTTTGAAGAAAAATACTATCCTGCTGTAAAGGAAACAGTCTACAAAACACAATTGTCAAATGGATTGACAGTTTCTTTACTCCCTAAACAAGATTTCAATGAGGTTTATGGGATTGTAACAGTTCAATTTGGTTCTGTAGATGCAACTTATACAAGCTTGGAAAAAGGTTTACGTCATCATCCAGCAGGAATTGCACATTTTCTTGAACATAAATTGTTTGAAAGAGAAAATTCTGAGGATATAATGGCTGCTTTTACTCGATTAGGTGCAGATAGTAATGCCTTTACAAGCTTTACTAAGACCAGCTATCTTTTTTCAACAATTGACCATCTATTAGAGAATTTAGATTTGCTAGATGAGTTAGTCGGAGATGTTCATTTTACAGAAGAATCAGTTTTAAGGGAACAGGATATTATCCAGCAAGAACGAGAAATGTACCAAGATGATCCAGATTCACGCTTGTTTTTTGCAACATTAGCCAACCTTTATCCTGATACTCCTTTAGCAACAGATATAGTTGGAAGTGAAAAATCAATTTCTGATATTCAAGTTTCAAATTTAAAAGAGAACTTTACTGACTTTTACAAACCTGTCAACATGTCACTGTTTTTAGTTGGAAATATTGATGTAAAAGTTGTTGAGGAATACTTTTCGAAAAAGGAAAAGAAGACTTTAGAACAGTTTACCGTTTCAAAAGAGAAACTACCCTTGCAGTCTGTGAGGCAAACAGATAGTCTTCGGATGGAAGTTTCTTCACCCAAACTTGCTGTTGCGATTAGAGGTAATGGGCAAATAACAGAAGCTGAGTCTTATCGTTACAATATTTTATTGAAATTACTATTTACGATGATGTTTGGTTGGACCTCTGATCGTTTTCAAAAGTTATATGAGACTGGGAAGTTAGATGCGTCATTGTCACTTGAGGTTGAAGTCAACAGTCGCTTTCATTTTGTGATATTGACGATGGATACCAAAGAGCCTGTTTCTCTGTCGCATCAATTTCGGAAAGCGATTCGTCAGTTTAGTAGTGATACGGATATTACAGAGGAACATTTAGATCTTGTTAAGAGTGAGATGTTTGGGGAATTTTTCAGTAGCATGAACTCCTTGGAATTTATTGCAACTCAATACGATCCGATGGATCGCGGAGAAACAATTTTTGATTTTCCGAAAATTTTACAGGAAATTACTTTGGAGGATGTTCTAGAAGCTGGACATCGTTTGATTGATAATGGTGATCTAGTTGATTTTACAATCTTTCCAGCTTAAAAGATGACTAATACTAGAAAGAAGGAATGGTACGTATGAGAAAAAAAACAATTGGCGAGGTTCTACGTTTAGCTAGAATTAACCAGGGATTGAGTTTAGAAGAATTGCAGGAAAAAACTGAAATTCAGTTGCATTTTCTAGAAGCTATGGAGGCAGATGATTTTGATCAACTTCCTAGTACCTTCTATGCTCGTTCTTTTTTAAGAAAATATGCCTGGGCAGTAGAGTTAGATGAAAGTATTGTTTTGGATGCATATGATTCAGGCAGTATGATTACCTACGAAGAGGTAGATGTCGATGAAGAAGACTTGTCTGGTCGCAGACGATCAAATAAGAAAAAAACGTCTTATCTCCCCTTGTTTTATTTCGTTCTATTTGCTTTGTCGATTTTAATTTTTGTGACTTACTATGTCTGGAACTACATCCAAACTCAGCCAAGTCCTTCTTCAGCTAATTATAGTGTTGTGAACTCGACTAGTTCAACAACCTCATCTAGTTCATCTTCTAGTAGTCAGACGTCTAGCTCGTCTTCTACTACGGAATCAACTATTACAGTGTCAGGTGAAGGAAACCGCATTGAAGCTCGGTATAAAACGAGTAAGGAAACGGCTACGATTCAACTGGCAGTTTCAGATGCAACTAGTTGGGTAAGTGTTTCAGGAAGTGAGCTGGAGGGTGGTGTGACACTATCCGCAGACAATAAGAATGCAAAAACAACAGTTTCAACTAAGAATCCCGTTACCATTACTTTAGGTGTAGTGAAGGGAGTTACTGTGACTGTGGACAATCAAATGATTGATACTTCGAAGCTGACAACTCAGACTGGAACTGTAACACTTACATTTACTACAGATTAAGGAAAAATCAATGAAAAAAGAACAAATTCCTAATGTATTAACTATTGGTAGAATTCTCTTTATACCTCTCTTTATTCTTATTTTGACTTTGGGCCATTCACAAGGCAGTCATTTGCTGGCAGCGATCATCTTTGCAGTTGCTAGTATAACGGATTATTTTGATGGTTACCTTGCTCGCAAATGGAATGTAGTCAGCAACTTTGGAAAATTTGCTGATCCGATGGCCGATAAGCTGTTGGTTATGTCAGCTTTTATCATGTTGATTGAGTTAGGCATGGCTCCGGCTTGGGTTGTTGCTATTATCATCTGTCGTGAACTTGCGGTGACAGGCTTGCGTTTGTTGCTTGTTGAGACGGGAGGGACAGTTCTAGCAGCAGCGATGCCAGGGAAAATCAAGACCTTTAGTCAGATGTTTGCCATTATTTTTTTGCTCTTACATTGGAATTTAATTGGTCAACTGTTGCTTTATATAGCTTTGTTTTTCACTATCTACTCTGGCTATGATTATTTCAAGGGTAGCGCTCATGTATTCAAAGGGACATTTGGTTCGAAATGAAATCGATTATTGAAGTAAAAAATCTGTCTTTTCGTTATAAGGAAGACCAGGATCATTATGACGTTAATAATGTCTCGTTTCACGTGAAACGGGGAGAATGGCTTTCGATTGTAGGTCATAATGGAAGTGGAAAATCGACAACTATCCGTTTGATTGATGGATTACTTGAAGCAGAGTCTGGGGAAATCTGGATCGATGGGCAATTGCTGTCCTCTGAGAATGTTTGGGACTTACGCCGTCAAATTGGTATGGTTTTTCAAAATCCAGATAACCAATTTGTGGGGGCAACTGTTGAAGATGATGTCGCCTTTGGATTAGAAAATCAGGGACTTCCTCGAGAAGAAATGAAGAAGAGAGTGGCTGAATCTTTGGAGTTGGTAGGTATGCTGGACTTTAAGAAGAGAGAACCAGCTCGTTTATCTGGTGGACAAAAACAACGGGTGGCTATTGCAGGAGTTATTGCCTTGAGGCCAGCTATTTTGATTTTGGACGAGGCTACAAGTATGTTGGATCCTGAAGGACGCAGAGAACTGATTCAGACAGTTCAAGAGATACGAAAAGACCACCAGATGACAGTCGTCTCCATTACACATGATTTAGAGGAAGTTGCGATGAGTGACCGTGTATTGGTCATGAAAAAAGGCCAAGTGGAGTCAACCAGCAGCCCAAGAGAACTTTTTTCTCGGAATGACCTTGACCAGATAGGGTTAGATGAACCTTTTGCTAATCAATTGAGAGAATCTTTGAGAGAGACTGGTTATCAGTTGCCGGATGACTATTTGACAGAAGGAGAGCTAGAGGACAAGTTATGGGAATTACTCTAGAAAATGTGAGCTTTACCTATCAAGAGGGGACTCCCCTATCTTCATCAGCCTTGACTGATGTTTCTTTGACGATTGAGGATGGCTCCTATACAGCTTTAGTAGGGCACACAGGTAGTGGGAAATCAACGATTTTACAGCTTTTAAATGGCCTATTGGTACCAAGTAAGGGTTTTGTTCGAGTTTTCGATACCGTCATTACCCCTACATCAACCAATAAAGAAATTCGTCGGATTCGAAAGCAAGTCGGTCTAGTGTTTCAATTTGCTGAAAATCAGATTTTTGAAGAGACTGTTTTGAAAGATGTTGCATTTGGACCGCAAAATTTTGGAGTTTCTGAGGAAGAGGCCAAGAAAATTGCGCGTGAAAAGTTAGCCTTGGTGGGCATCGATGAGTCACTCTTTGAGCGCAGTCCTTTTGAACTTTCGGGTGGCCAAATGAGACGTGTGGCTATAGCAGGTATGCTAGCCATGGAGCCAACTGTCTTAGTTTTGGATGAGCCTACAGCTGGACTAGATCCTCTGGGCAGAAAAGAATTGATGATCTTGTTTAAAAAACTCCACCTTTCTGGAATGACAATCGTTCTGGTAACGCATTTGATGGATGATGTAGCTGCATATGCTGATCAGGTCTATGTTATGGAAAAGGGACGTTTGGTCAAAAGTGGCAAACCGAGCGAAGTTTTCCAAGATGTAGCCTCTATGGGAAAAGTACAGTTAGGTGTGCCTAAAATCACAGCCTTTTGTAAACGTTTGGCAGATAGAGGTGTAGCTTTTAAAAAATTGCCAATCAAGATAGAGGAGTTTAAGGAGTCGCTAAATGGATAGTATGATTTTAGGGCGTTATATACCGGGGGATTCCATCATTCATCGCTTGGATCCCCGTAGCAAATTGCTTGCCATGATTCTGCTGATTTTGATTGTATTTTGGGCCAATAATCCCCTCACCAATCTCATTCTGTTTGTAGCGACAGGTATATTTATCGCTTTGTCAGGCGTTTCCCTCTCATTTTTTGTTCAGGGATTAAAATCCATGTTCTTCTTGATTGCTTTTACAACTCTTTTTCAGCTCTTTTTCATTTCAAGTGGAAATATCCTATTTGAGTTTTCTTTTATAAAAATAACGGATTATGCTTTGCAACAAGCAGGAATCATTTTCTGTCGTTTTGTGTTGATTATTTTCTTTTCAACCTTGCTAACATTAACGACCATGCCTTTGAGTCTGGCAGCCGCAGTTGAAGCTCTTTTAGCACCGCTGAAACGTGTGAAAGTTCCCGTTCATGAAATTGGTCTTATGTTATCAATGAGTTTGCGTTTTGTTCCAACCTTGATGGATGACACAACGAGAATTATGAATGCTCAAAAAGCTCGTGGAGTTGACTTTGGCGAAGGTAGCATCGTTCAAAAAGTAAAGGCTATGATTCCAATTTTAATTCCTCTTTTTGCGACGAGCTTAAAGCGTGCAGATTCATTGGCAATAGCAATGGAAGCGCGTGGTTATCAGGGAGGAAAGGGTAGAAGTCAGTATAGACAGTTGAGATGGAGTCAAAAGGATACACTGGCAATTCTTGTGATTTTGGTACTGGGATGTTTCTTATTTTTCTTAAAATCTTAGCAGGTTTGTAGGATTGATAAGAAGCTCACAGTAGCAGGTTTTTAGTATAAAGGTAGGAATATGAACCGTTTTAAAAAATCAAAATATCTAATCATCGTTTTTGTCACAGTTCTGGCAGTTTCTGTACTATTAGTGACAACCTATTCAAGCGCTATTGTGACGAAACTAGGAGATGGGATTTCCTTGGTAGATAGAATTGTTCAAAAACCCTTTCAGTGGTTTGATACTTTCAAATCAGATTTGGGACATTTGACGCAGACTTACAATGAAAACGAAAGTCTAAAAAAACAGCTTTATCAACTAGAGGTGGAGTCTAATCAATCAGAAAGTTTAAAAAATGAAAATGAACAATTACGTCAGTTGCTGGATATGAAGTCAAAATTGCAGGCTACAAAAACCATTGCAGCAGATGTGATTATGCGAGCTCCAGTATCTTGGAAACAAGAGTTAACAATTGATGCGGGAAGTTCAAAAGGAGCTTCTGAAAATATGTTGGCCATTGCAAACGGGGGCTTGATTGGTAGTGTTTCAAAGGTGGAGGATCATTCAACAACGGTCAATCTATTGACAAACACCGAAAATTCAGACAAAATTTCTGTTAAAATCCTGCATGGCTCTACTGAAATTTACGGGATTATCGTTGGTTATGATAAGGAGTCAGAACTGCTTAAAATTAGCCAATTAAATAGTAACAGTGACATTAGCGCAGGAGACAAGGTGACTACAGGGGGGCTCGGAAACTTTAATGTTAAGGATATCCCTGTTGGAGAGGTTGTTGCTACAACACACAGCAGTGATTATCTAACAAAGGAAGTAACAGTAAAGTTAAGTGCTGACACCAAAAATCTTCATGTGGTTGAGTTAGTGGGGAATTAGCAATGAGACTGTTAAAACAAATTGGTATTTTCTTTTTACTCCCTTTTGTCGTACTAATTGATGCACATATTGGACAATTAGCGGGATCCTTCTTCCCCCACTTTCATTTAGCCAGTCATTTTCTATTCTTGTTTCTCTTATTTGAGACAATCGAGGTGTCAGAGTATCTCTATCTAGCCTATTGTTGTATAGTGGGTTTGGTTTACGATATTTATTTTTTCCACTTAATTGGAATTGCCACGCTTTTGTTTATCTTGATTGGTGCTTCGCTCCATAAGTTTAACAGCGTGATATTGACGAATCGTTGGACAAGGATGTTGACCATTATTGTAATCAGTTTTCTGTTTGATATGGGGAGTTATCTTCTTGCTTTGGCTGTGGGATTGACGGTAGATTCTATGCCAGTCTTCATTGTCTATAGTCTTGTCCCATCAATGATTCTAAACTTCTTATGGATGGTGATTTTCCAATACATTTTTGAAAAATATTATCTATGAGAAAGAAATATAAATGTAACAAAGGCGTAATATTTATTATGTCTTTTTTTGGTATACTAGTAATGTCTTAAATAGAAGGAGTATTCACACAATATGAAGAAAAAAATCTTAGCGTCACTTTTGTTAAGTACAGTATTGGTTTCACAAGCGGCGGTATTAACAACTGTTCATGCTGAAACAACTGATGAAAAAATTGCTGCTCAAGATAGTAAAATCAGTGACTTGTCAGCTAAACAAAAAGAAGCTCAAAAACAAGTAGATGAAATCCAAACGCAAGTTACAGCTATTCAAACACAACAAGCAAGCTTGCAAGCTGAAAATGAAACACTTCAAGCTGAGTCTAAGAAACTTGAAGGAGAAATTACAGAGCTTTCTAAGAACATTGTTGCTCGTAATGACTCATTGGAAAAACAAGCACGTAGCGCACAAACAAACGGTGCTGCAACTAGCTACATCAACACAATTGTAAACTCAAAATCAATTACTGAAGCTATTTCACGTGTTGCAGCCATGAGCGAGATTGTATCAGCTAACAACAAAATGTTGGAACAACAAAAGGCTGATAAAAAATCAATTGCTGAAAAACAAGTTACGAATAACGAAGCTATCAATACCGTAATTGCCAACCAACAAACTCTTGCTGACGATGCACAAGCATTGACAACAAAACAAGCAGAGTTGAAAGTTGCTGAGTTAAACCTTGCTGCAGAGAAAGCTACTGCAGAAAGTGATAAAGCTACTTTATTGGAACAAAAAGCAGCAGCAGAGGCAGAAGCAAAAGCAGCAGCTGAAGCAGAAGCAGCTTATAAAGCACGTCAAACAAGCCAACAACAATCAGTTGTTGCTTCTGGAAATACAACACTTTCAGATCAAGTGCAAGCAACTTCAAGCTCTTCATCAGATGATGATTCAAGCTACACTCCGGCACCTGCTCCAACTCCAACTAGACAGCGTCCAACATACAGTACAAATGCTTCAAGTTATCCTGTAGGTCAATGTACATGGGGTGCTAAGACCTTGGCTCCATGGGCCGGTGATTATTGGGGTAATGGCGGTCAGTGGGCAGCTAGTGCAGCGGCAGCTGGATTCCGTACAGGTTCTACCCCACAAGTTGGTGCAATTGCTTCATGGGATGATGGAGGATACGGACATGTAGCAGTTGTTACGGCTGTTGAGTCCCCAACTCGCATTCAAGTTTCAGAATGTAACTATGATGGTAGCGGAACTCAACCAATCGGAAATTATCGTGGATGGTTTAATCCCACAGCATCACGTGGTACAGTAAGATATATTTACCCAAACTAACATATTAATTATTATTAAAAAATTTAGGGTGAGGTTTTATTAATCTCACCCTTTGTATAGTATTAATAAAAAATTTTCATCAGAACGTTTTTATCATTATGGAATTAAAGATTGGATGAAAATTATCAGATATATAGCTAGAATAAGTATGTTTATCTAACGAAAGAATAACAAGGTTTTAAGAGAGTTGGTACTGGAATTATGTTTACTTATAAAATGAATGTTGATGTTCATGAGTGGGATTTATTTTTACAAAATCATCCTCAAGGAAATTTATTGCAGAGTAGTGATTGGGCCAAGATAAAGGATACTTGGGGGAATGAGAGAGTTGGATTTTATAAAGAAAATCAACTAGTTGGAGTAGCGAATATATTAATCCAGCCTCTTCCATTAGGATTTTCCATGTTCTATATTCCAAGAGGTCCAGTTATTAATTATGAAGATAAAGAACTTTTGAAATTTGTGCTTTTAACATTGAAAAAACTTGCTAAAAAAAGCCATGCAATAATGGTTAAATTTGATCCAAGTCTTTTCATCAGCCTAAGTCTTATCGATCAAGAAACTATCCAAAATTCTAAAACTTTTGAAATTATTGAGGAATTGCAAAAAAACAAAGTTCATTGGACAGGTTTGACAAAGGATATGGCCGAAAACATACAACCTCGTTTTCAAGCTAATATTCATAAAGAAAACTTCTCGCTAGATCAACTATCCAAGTCTACTAAACAGACAATCCGAACTGCAAGAAATAAAGGATTGGAAGTGAAATTTGGTGGCCTTGATTTATTAGATGAATTTTCATTTTTAATGAAGAAAACAGAGTCTCGTAAGAATATCAGTTTACGAGGTAAAGATTATTATCAGAAGTTACTGAATACTTATCCTGATCACTCCTTCATCACACTGAGCTATTTAGACTTACCTAATAGACTGAAAGAAGTTGAGCAGCAACTCGAAAAGAATCTTAAAATAGCGCAGAAGTTCACAGATAAAACGAAGGAAAGTAAAATAAGAGATAATCAGCAAGAGAGAAAACGATTAGAGGAAGAAATTTCTTTCCTTAAGAGTTATATTGATAGAGGGGATAGTATTGTCCCGTTGTCTGGCACTTTAACCATCGAATTTGGGAAAACTTCTGAAAACTTATATGCTGGAATGAATGAGGAATTTAGGCATTATCAACCTGCTATTCCAACATGGTTTGAGACTGCTCAATATTCATTTGAACGTGGGGCAGATACTCATAATATGGGTGGAATTGAAAACAACTTAGAAGGTGGGTTATTTAATTTTAAGTCTAAGTTTAATCCCACTATTGAAGAATTTGCTGGTGAGTTTAACTATCCAATTAGTTCATTATATTTCTTGTTTAATTTAGCTTATAAGATTCGTAAGAAACTTCGAAGTAGATAGCATAAACTAATTATTTTGTCACTACATTAAATTTAAAAAAATTAGCTATCAGAACATCTCAGCAGTATATGTTGAGATGTTTTAAATTTAGAGCTTTTAACTAGTAATTTAGTATCATAAAATCACTTGAAATAAAGCTCCAATTATGATAAAATAAAACTTGTCGTGTAAACGATAATACTCATTCTTGATGAATTGTGAAACTGTTGCCCTTGGGTCGTTTTGCAAGTTGAAGTCGAGGAGAGGAAAAAAACAAAAAGGAGAAATACTCATGGCAGTAATTTCAATGAAACAACTTCTTGAGGCTGGTGTACACTTTGGTCACCAAACTCGTCGCTGGAACCCTAAGATGGCTAAGTACATCTTTACTGAGCGTAACGGAATCCACGTTATCGACTTGCAACAAACTGTAAAATACGCTGACCAAGCATACGACTTTATGCGTGATGCAGCAGCTAACGATGCAGTTGTATTGTTTGTTGGTACTAAAAAACAAGCTGCTGACGCTGTTAAAGAAGAAGCAGAACGTTCAGGTCAATACTACATCAACCACCGTTGGTTGGGTGGAACTCTTACTAACTGGGGAACTATCCAAAAACGTATCGCTCGTTTGAAAGAAATCAAACGTATGGAAGAAGAAGGAATCTTCGATGTTCTTCCTAAGAAAGAAGTTGCACTTCTTAACAAACAACGTGCACGTCTTGAAAAATTCTTGGGTGGTATCGAAGACATGCCTCGTATCCCGGATGTAATGTACGTAGTTGACCCACATAAAGAACAAATCGCTGTTAAAGAAGCTAAAAAATTGGGTATCCCAGTTGTAGCGATGGTTGACACAAACACTGATCCAGACGATATCGATGTAATCATCCCAGCTAACGATGACGCTATTCGCGCTGTTAAATTGATTACAGCTAAATTGGCTGACGCTATCATCGAAGGACGTCAAGGTGAGGACGCAACAGCAGTTGAAGCTGAATTTGCAGCTTCAGAAGCTCAAGCTGACTCAATCGAAGAAATCGTTGAAGTTGTAGAAGGCGACAACGCTTAATTCATATAAATAGTAATTACCTAGGAGGGCGGGGCCTAGCCCAGCTCTCCTATTTTTAAAAAATATAGGAGAATCAAAATGGCAGAAATTACAGCTAAACTTGTAAAAGAGTTGCGTGAAAAATCTGGTGCCGGTGTTATGGACGCTAAAAAAGCGCTTGTAGAAACAGACGGTGACATCGAAAAAGCGATTGAATTGCTTCGTGAAAAAGGTATGGCGAAAGCAGCTAAGAAAGCTGACCGTGTTGCTGCAGAAGGTTTGACTGGTGTATTTGTTAACGGTAACGTTGCAGCAGTAGTTGAAGTAAATGCCGAAACTGACTTCGTTGCGAAAAACGCTCAATTCGTTGACTTGGTAAACGCAACAGCTAAAGTAATCGCTGAAGGAAAACCAGCTAACAACGAAGAAGCTCTTGCTTTGACAATGCCTTCAGGTGAAACTCTTGAAGCTGCATATGTATCTGCAACAGCTACAATTGGTGAAAAAATCTCATTCCGTCGTTTTGCTTTGCTTGAAAAAACAGATGCACAACACTTCGGAGCATACCAACACAATGGTGGTCGTATCGGTGTTATCTCTGTTATTGAAGGTGGAGACGAAGCGCTTGCTAAACAAATCTCAATGCACATTGCTGCGATGAAACCAACAGTTCTTTCTTACAAAGAATTGGATGAGCAATTCGTTAAAGATGAGTTGGCACAATTGAACCACGTAATCGACCAAGATAACGAAAGCCGTGCAATGGTTGGTAAACCAGCTCTTCCACACTTGAAGTATGGATCAAAAGCACAATTGACTGATGAAGTGATTGCTCAAGCTGAAGCTGATATCAAAGCTGAGTTGGCTGCAGAAGGCAAACCAGAAAAAATCTGGGACAAAATCATCCCAGGTAAAATGGACCGCTTCATGCTTGACAACACTAAAGTTGACCAAGCATACACACTTCTTGCACAAGTCTACATCATGGACGACAGCAAGACAGTTGAAGCTTACCTTGAATCAGTTAACGCTTCAGTAGTTGAGTTCGCTCGCTTTGAAGTTGGTGAAGGTATCGAAAAAGCTGCAAACGACTTTGAAGCAGAAGTTGCAGCTACAATGGCAGCAGCCTTGAATAACTAATAGAAAAGGAAGCAATTTGCTTCCTTTTTCTTTTTGTCTAGAGAATAGACTCTATATGAGTATATAAAAAAAGCCCTTTAATAAGGGCTAAGTGCATTTAGGAGGCTACACTTCAAATTCATAGAGTGCTGTAGACAAATAACGTTCGCCGTTATCTGGTGCTAAAGCAAGGACTTTCTTACCTGTACCTAATTTCTTGGCAACCTCAATTGCCCCGTAAATCGCTGCAGCTGAAGAAATCCCAACAAGGAAGCCTTCTTTTCCACCAATTTCACGGCCAAGTGCTAAAGCATCATCTGACGTTACGCGGACGATACCATCATAGGCCTTTGTATCAAGTGTCTCAGGAATAAATCCAGCTGAGATGCCTTGAATTTTGTGAGGTCCTGGTTTTTCACCAGACAAGATAGCTGACTCGTCTGCCTCAACTGCATAAACTTGAATGTTTGAATTTGCTGCTTTAAGAGCGTGAGAAACACCTGAGATCGTTCCACCGGTGCCAACACCACCCACAAAAGCATTTAGTCCATCAGAACCGAAAGCAGCCAGTATTTCAGCTCCTGTTGTTCTTTCGTGTACTTCTGGATTAGCTGGATTATTAAATTGGAGTGGAAGGAAGCCGTCACGTTCAGTAGCGATTTCCTGAGCTTTAGCAATAGCCCCTTTCATTCCTTCGCTACCAGGAGTAAGGACGAGTTCAGCACCATAGGCTTGGATAATCTTACGTCGTTCCACACTCATCGTTTCAGGCATGACGATAACAACTTTATATCCTTTAGCAGCACCAACCCATGAAAGACCGATACCAGTGTTTCCACTCGTTGCTTCAACAATGGTAGCACCCGGTTTTAGAATACCATCTTGTTCCGCTTTTTCAATCATGCTAAGGGCAATACGGTCTTTTACTGACGAACCAGGGTTAAAAGCTTCTAGTTTAACATAGACATCTGCAGCACCCTCTGGAACAATGTTGTTAAGTTTAACAATCGGTGTTTGTCCAATAAGTTCAGTGATATTGTTATAAATAGCCATAGATATACCTCTTTGTATAAGATGATACTAGTATAACGTGCTCTAGGCTATTTGTAAAATATAGAAATCCTATCGAAGCGATAGGATTTTTTTATATCAAAGGTCTAAGCCATTAATTTTCAATCGATTGTGATAAGCCAATTCTAATAAATAGGTGTAAAGTGGAAGGATGTCCGTTTTTTTAGGGAATTCAAATTTATGGAAACTCAGATGCTCATTATGTGCTTTTAGAAAGACATTTTCTAAATAAGTGATCGTAATCTCACTATCATCTATACCTGCTCCAGCAGTTTCCATTTCAACGTTTACAATGTTCATCAAAAAGAGTGACTTAACAGACACCTTGCGACCAGTGGCACCTTGCTTATCTGTAAAAATAATACGGATATTTGTAAAGATGATTGAATCGCGAATAAGTTTATATCCACTTTGAATTTCTTCATTCTCTAGTAGATATTGTCCATATTCTTTGATAAGAGTCTCTTTGTTTTCCTCGCTGAAGTTACCAGCAAGTCCTTGAATAAATTTTCCAAACACCATGTATTTCTCCTTTATTTACACTAAGTTTACAGGAACTTCAACTTCTCGTAAACCTTGATCTGTTAAAGTAACCTTTCCATTAAAAAACTCTACAAGAGCAGACTTAATATTTTCTTTCTCTTCCTTATCAACATAAATCATTGTAGCAATTTGATCTGTAAAGTTTGTATCCAGCTCCATGAGATGATGTTCTCTAAGGAAATTGCCATATTCTTGATACTGAGCGTAAGACATCTGAATGGCTATGCCAGCCTGCTCTTTGATTTCAATAATGCCAATTTCTTTGACAGCCAAGGCCACACTACCTGCGTAAGCACGAATCAAACCTCCAGCGCCTAACTTAATTCCACCAAAGTAACGAGTAACTACTACGCAGACATTGGTAAGATTATGATTTTCTAAGACACCCAGCATAGGGACTCCAGCAGTACCACTAGGCTCCCCATCATCACTCGTACGCTTGATTTCACTGCGTTCCCCTAGAATAAAAGCAGAGCAGTTATGGGTGGCTTTGTAGTGTTCTTTTTTGATAGCAGTGATAAAGTCACGAGCTTCTTCTTCACTATAGACACGCTTGGCATGACAGATAAAGCGTGATTTTTTGATTTCATCTTGGACCTGCCCATCCTCTTTAATTGTTCTAAATTCCATGATTTAATTGTACTAAAAAATTACCTAAAGCGCTATATTTTTACGAATATTAAAGTATGAAAGTAAATCCAAATTATCTCGGTCGCTTGTTTACTGAGAAAGAATTAACGGAAGAAGAACGACAGGAAGCAGTGAGACTGCCAGCAATGAGAAAAGAGAAGGGGAAACTGTTTTGTCAACGTTGTAATAGTTTGATTCTAGAAGAATGGTATTTGCCTATCGGCGCTTACTATTGTAGGGAGTGTTTACTGATGAAGAGAGTCAGGAGTGATCAAGCTTTATACTATTTTCCTCAAGAGGATTTTCCTAAGCAAGACGTCCTCAAATGGCGTGGTCAGTTAACACCTTTTCAAGAAAAAGTGTCAGAGGGACTGCTTCAGGCGGTAGACAAGCAAGAGCCAACCTTGGTTCACGCTGTGACAGGAGCTGGAAAGACAGAGATGATTTATCAAGTTGTGGCTAAAGTGATTGATGATGGTGGTGCAGTTTGTTTGGCCAGTCCTCGAATTGATGTGTGTTTAGAACTGTATAAGCGACTGCAGAATGACTTTGCTTGTGATATAGCGCTACTCCATGGCGAATCAGAGCCCTATTTTCGAACTCCCTTAGTAATTGCAACAACTCATCAGTTATTAAAATTTTATCATGCTTTTGATTTGTTGATAGTGGATGAGGTAGATGCCTTTCCTTATGTTGACAACACTATGCTTTACTATGCTGTAAAGAATAGTGTAAAGGAGGATGGATTGAGGATATTCCTTACAGCAACTTCTACAGATGAGTTAGATAGGAAGGTTCGCACAGGAGAATTAAAACGATTAAGCTTGCCGAGACGGTTTCATGGAAATCCTTTGATTATTCCTAAACCAGTATGGTTATCGGATTTTAATCACTGTTTAGAGAAAAGTCAGTTGTCGTCCAAGTTAAAGACCTACATTGAGAAACAGAGAAGAACAGGTTATCCACTGCTGATTTTTGCATCAGAGATTAAGAAAGGCGAAAAACTAAAAGAAATCTTGAAGGAGCAGTACCCGAATGAGAATATCGGCTTTGTGTCTTCTGTGACAGAAGACCGATTAGAGCAGGTGCAAGCTTTTCGAGATGGAGAACTAACAATACTGATCAGTACGACAATCTTGGAACGCGGGGTTACCTTCCCTTGTGTGGATGTTTTCGTAGTAGAAGCTAATCATCGACTCTTTACCAAGTCTAGCTTGATTCAGATTGGAGGGCGAGTTGGACGCAGTATGGACAGACCAACTGGTGAGTTGCTCTTCTTTCATGATGGATTAAATGCTTCCATCAAAAAGGCAATCAAGGAAATCAAGAAGATGAACAAGGAGGCGGGATTATGAACTGTTTACTATGTGGTCAGACTACAAAAAGTGAGTTAACTTTTGGTAGTCTCTTCCTTTTGAAGCACGACTGCAGTTATCTTTGTTCAGATTGTGCTTCTAGTTTTGAGAAGATTGGTGAGAAATATTGTCCAAACTGTATGAAAACAGGACTGTCAACTAATTGTCAAGATTGTAAACTTTGGTGTAAAGAAGGAATTCGAGTTGATCATAAAGCAATCTTTACCTATAATCAAGCTATGAAAGACTTTTTCAGTAGATATAAGTTTGATGGTGATTTTTTGCTTAGAAAGGTTTTTGCTTCCGTTCTTGCTGAGGAACTGAAAAAGTATAGAGGTTATCAATTTGTTGTAATTCCCCTAAGCCCTGAAAGATTGCTTGAGAGGGGGTTTAACCAAGTCGAGGGTTTGGTTGAGGCAGCAGGCTTTTCTTTTAAAGATATATTAGGAAAAAGAGAAGAGAGTGCTAGTTCTTCTAAAAGCCGTTTAGAAAGGTTGGCTACTGAAATTCCATTTTTTATTAAAGATGGAAACTCACTTCCTAAGAAGATTTTGCTGATTGATGACATCTATACAACAGGGGCAACTGTGAATCGTGTGAAACGACTTTTGGCAGAAGCAGGTGCTTTGGAAGTTAAAACTTTTTCCCTTGTAAGATGAGGAAAAAATTTGCAAAATGAAAATGAAAGCGTTATAATATAGTTAGAAAAACAAAAATGTTTAGAAAGAAGGTACTTATATGATTAAATATAGTATCCGTGGTGAAAACCTAGAAGTAACAGAAGCAATTCGTGATTATGTAGTTTCTAAACTCGAAAAGATCGAAAAGTATTTCCAACCTGAGCAGGAGTTGGATGCACGTGTGAACTTGAAAGTTTACCGTGAAAAAACAGCAAAGGTTGAGGTAACAATTCCACTTGGATCTATCACTCTTCGTGCTGAAGATATTTCTCAAGATATGTATGGTTCTATCGATCTTGTAACAGATAAAATTGAACGTCAGATTCGTAAAAATAAAACTAAAATCGAACGTAAGAATAAAAATAAAGTTGCGACAAGTCAACTCTTTACAGATGCTCTAGTTGAAGATGCAAATGTTGTGCAACCAAAAGTCGTTCGCTCAAAACAAATTGATTTGAAGCCAATGGATTTAGAAGAAGCCCTTCTCCAAATGGATTTATTGGGACATGATTTCTTTATCTATGTAGATGTGGAAGATCAAACAACTAATGTTTTGTATCGCCGTGAAGATGGTGAAGTCGGTTTGTTAGAAGTGAAAGAATCATAAAATAGAATTTTTAAAGTGGTTTACACCAGTGTAAACCACTTTTGTATTGCATCATTATAAAAGGTATAAATGGGGACAGTTATGAAAGACGTGGTGATTGTTTCAGCAGTGCGAACTCCAATAGGCTCCTTTGGAGGAAGTTTAAAGAATGTTTCAGCTGTTGATTTGGGAGCTTTGGTTATTAAAAGTGTTTTGGAAAAAGCCAATGTCAAGCCAGAGCAGGTAGACGAAGTAATTATGGGGAATGTCCTAGGCGCAGGTTTAGGGCAAAACGTAGCTCGTCAAATGAGCGTTCATGCAGGACTACCTGAATTTACACCAGCCTTTACTATCAACAAGGTTTGTGGTTCCGGTTTGAAGGCCGTGCAGTTGGCTGCTCAAGCGATTCGATGTGGCGATGCAGATATTATCGTAGCTGGTGGTGCAGAAAACATGAGTCAGGCTCCATACGTTTTGCCAAGTTTCCGTTGGGGCGGCCGTATGGGCGATTCGAAAGTGGTAGATACCATGATTAAGGACGGTTTGTCTGATGCCTTTAACGAATACCATATGGGGATTACAGCTGAGAGTGTGGCTGAAGAATATGGCATCAGTCGAGAAGAGCAAGATGCTCTTGCTTTAGAGTCACAAAAACGAGCAGTGGCGGCTATAGAATCTGGACGCTTTAAAGAAGAGATTGTGCCAGTTGTCATTCCTCAACGCAAAGGCGATTCGATCGTTTTTGATACAGATGAATATCCTAGAAAAGATACTAGCTTGGAGAGTTTATCTAAGCTAGGTCCTGTTTTCAAAAAAGACGGTTCTGTCACAGCGGGAAATGCTTCCGGTATCAATGACGGGGCAGCAGCTGTCTTAATCATGAGTGCTGAAAAAGCTAAAGAATTAGGATTGCCAGTGATTGTCCGCATTCGTTCGTATGCAAGTGTAGGTTTGGATCCTAAGATGATGGGATGTGGGCCGATTTATGCGACCCGTAAAGCTCTTGAAAAAGGTAATTTGACAGTTGATGATTTTGACTTGATCGAGTCAAATGAAGCCTTTGCTGCTCAGGCTTGTGCGGTAGGGAAAACACTTGGTTTCAATACTGATATTGTCAATGTCAATGGTGGCGCCATTGCTCTTGGTCACCCAATTGGGGCTTCCGGTTGCCGTATCCTAGTAACGCTGGTACATGAGATGATGAAACGTGATGCTAAAACTGGTTTAGCTACTCTCTGTATCGGAGGAGGGATGGGAACAGCCCTCATCGTTGAACGTTAGGTGTTAGTGATCTGAACACGTGGGTAGGAGGGTGATGATTCCCTCCTCTTTTTGTGTCTGAGGTTAGAGAAATGAAGGGCTTGCATCTTTTAAAAGGTCGCTTTTTAAGGGTTTTTATGATATAATAATGCGCAAGAGGTTTAGAATGAAAAAAAATAATTTAATCCCGTTTTCTGCGGTCTTGCTAGGACTTGCAACTTTCGGAATCTTAACTTTGCTGATTATTTTTTCACATAATCTTGCTGTAACAATCAGTGTCTTGTTTTTATTTGTACTTCTTTATCTGCTTTTATTTGTCTGGCAAAAAAAACAGTATGAAAAGAGCGAAATTGAACAAATCCAATACGTAAATCATCAAGCTGAAGATAGTTTAAACACGCTGCTCGAACAAATGCCGGTTGGTGTTCTGAAATTAGACCTATCTACTGGCGAAGTGGAATGGTTTAATCCTTATGCTGAGTTGATTTTGACTACTGAAGAAGGCGAAATTGATGTTGAATTGATTCAAACCATCATCAAAGCTTCGGTGGGGAACCCAGGTTCTTACGCTACCTTGGGGGAAACACGCTATGCCGTTCATATGGACAAGGCTTCGGGTGTCCTGTATTTCTTTGACGTTTCAGGGGAATATGAAGCAACTGTTGAATTGGTAACGAGTCGACCAGTGATTGGGGTCATCTCGGTCGATAACTACGATGATCTAGAAGATGCAACTTCGGATTCGGATATCAGTCATATCAATAGTTTTGTGGCCAACTTTGTATCGGAGTTTGCGGAGAAGTATGCCATGTTTTCTCGGCGAGTGGGGATGGATCGGTTTTATCTATTTACTGATTATACCGTGCTTGAGGAATTGATGAATGATAAGTTCTCTGTCATTGATGTTTTCCGCGAAGAGTCGAAACAGAGACAATTGCCCTTGACTTTAAGTATGGGATTTTCTTATGGTGATGGAAATCATGATGAGATAGGAAAAGTTGCTCTCCTAAACTTGAACCTAGCCGAGGTTCGTGGTGGTGACCAGGTAGTTGTCAAGGAAAATGATGAAACCAAGAACCCAGTCTATTTTGGTGGTGGTTCCGCAGCCTCTGTTAAGAGAACAAGAACACGTACTAGAGCCATGATGACAGCTATTTCAGATAAAATTCGAAGTGTAGATCAAGTCTTTGTAGTTGGTCACAAGAATCTAGATATGGATGCTTTGGGCTCAGCGGTTGGTATGCAGTTGTTTGCGAGCAATATTACAGAAGACAGTTATGCAGTCTACGATTCAGATCAAATGTCGCCAGATATCGAGCGGGCTATTAACTTCTTGGAAAAAGAGGGTGTCACCAAGCTCTTGCCTCTGTCTGATGCGATGAGGCTAGTTACAAAGCGCTCTTTGTTGATTCTAGTAGATCATTCGAAGACAGCTTTGACCTTGTCCAAAGGTTTTTATGATCTATTCACGCAAACCATTGTCATTGACCATCATCGACGTGATCAGGATTTCCCTGAGAATGCAGTCATCACCTATATTGAAAGTGGGGCAAGTAGTGCCAGTGAGTTGGTCACAGAATTGATTCAGTTCCAAAATTCCAAGAAGAATCGTTTGAGTCGTATGCAGGCTAGTGTTTTGATGGCTGGTATGATGCTGGATACCAAGAATTTCACATCTCGCGTGACGAGCCGAACCTTTGATGTGGCTAGCTATCTGAGAACACGGGGAAGTGACAGTATTGCTATCCAGGAGATTGCTGCGACAGATTTTGAAGAGTACCGTGAGGTAAATGAACTCATTTTACAAGGTCGTAAGTTAGGTTCAGATATCTTGATTGCCCAAGCTAAGGGCTCAATGACTTATGACACAGTTGTTATCAGTAAGGCTGCCGATGCTATGCTGGCTATGTCTGGTATTGAGGCTAGTTTCGTTCTGGCAAAAAATACACAAGGATTTATCTCTATCTCGGCTCGAAGTCGTAGTAAAATCAATGTGCAACGCATTATGGAAGAGCTGGGTGGTGGAGGTCACTTTAATCTAGCAGTTGCGCAAATCGAGGATATGAGTTTGTCGGAAGCAGGAGAAAAATTGACCCAACTAATCCTGGAAGAACTAAAGGAAAAGGAGAAAGAAGAATGAAAGTAATCTTTTTAGCAGATGTCAAAGGAAAAGGAAAAAAAGGTGAAATTAAGGAAGTGCCAACTGGCTATGCTCAAAACTTCCTGATTAAAAAGAATCTGGCCAAGGAAGCAACTGCTCAAGCAGTGGGTGAGTTGCGTGGAAAACAAAAATCAGAAGAAAAGGCTCATGCTGAAATGATTGCTGAAGCAAAAGCCATCAAGGCTAAGCTTGAGGCAGAAGAAACAGTTGTAGAGTTTGTTGAAAAGGTTGGGCCAGATGGCCGTACATTTGGTTCCATCACTAACAAGAAAATTGCAGAAGAATTGCAAAAGCAATTTGGTATCAAGATTGACAAACGCAATATTCAAGTGCAAGCACCAATTCGAGCAGTAGGTTTGATTGATGTACCAGTGAAGATCTATCAAGATGTTACAAGTGTCATCAATCTTCGTGTAAAAGAAGGTTAAGTTTACAACTTCTTGACAAGATTGTAAAAGGAAGGAAAGTCGGATGGCAGAAGTAGAGGAACTGCGAGTTCAACCTCAGGATATTTTAGCAGAACAATCTGTTCTGGGGGCTATTTTTATAGATGAGAGTAAGCTCGTTTTTGTCCGAGAATACATTGATTCTCGCGACTTCTTTAAGTATGCTCATCGGTTGATTTTCCAAGCGATGGTAGACTTGTCGGATCGTGGAGAAGCGATTGATGCGACAACAGTTCGGACGATTTTGGATAGCCAAGGCGATCTGCAAAATATTGGTGGATTGTCCTATCTTGTTGAAATTGTCAACTCTGTACCAACTTCAGCCAATGCGGAGTATTATGCTAAAATTGTGGCGGAAAAGGCTATGCTACGTCGCTTGATTTCCAAATTGACAGAGTCTGTCAACCAAGCTTATGAGGCTTCTAAGCCTGCAGATGAAATCATCGCTCAGGCTGAAAAGGGACTCATTGATGTTAGCGAAAACGCCAATCGTAGTGAATTCAAGAACATCCGAGATATTTTAAATATCAACTTTGGGAACCTAGAAGTTCGGTCACAACAAACAACGGATATCACTGGTATTGCAACGGGCTATCGTGATTTGGACCATATGACGACAGGTCTCCATGAGGAGGAACTAATTATACTAGCGGCGCGACCAGCGGTTGGTAAGACGGCCTTTGCTTTGAACATTGCTCAGAACATCGGTACCAAGTTGGACAAGACGGTAGCCATCTTTTCACTGGAAATGGGTGCAGAAAGCCTAGTAGACCGTATGTTGGCAGCAGAAGGTTTGGTGGAGTCTCATTCTATCCGTACAGGTCAATTGACTGATGAGGAGTGGCAAAAGTATACCATTGCTCAAGGGAACCTAGCCAACGCGAGTATCTATATCGATGATACGCCAGGGATTCGAATCACGGAAATTCGTTCGCGTTCACGTAAACTGGCTCAAGAAACAGGCAATCTAGGCTTGATTTTGATCGACTACCTACAGCTTATCACAGGTACTGGTCGTGAGAACCGCCAACAAGAAGTCTCTGAAATTTCTCGTCAGTTGAAAATTCTAGCCAAGGAATTAAAGGTTCCAGTCATTGCTCTTAGTCAGCTATCTCGTGGAGTGGAACAGCGTCAGGATAAGAGACCAGTCTTGTCTGATATTCGTGAATCGGGTTCTATCGAGCAGGATGCGGATATCGTAGCCTTTCTATACCGTGACGACTACTACGATCGTGCGGGTGAAGAAGAGGAAGGAATTCCAAATAACAAGGTTGAGGTTATCATCGAGAAAAACCGTAGTGGAGCTCGTGGAACGGTGGAATTGATTTTCCAAAAAGAATACAATAAATTTTCAAGTATCTCAAAGAGGGAGGCATAAAATGTCAGATGCATTTACGGATGTAGCCAAGATGAAAAAAATCAAAGAAGAGATCAAGGCACATGAGGGACAAGTCGTTGAAATGACTTTGGAAAATGGCCGTAAGCGCCAAAAAAATAGATTAGGTAAGCTAATTGAGGTTTATCCATCTCTATTTATCGTTGAATTTGGGGATGTTGAAGGAGACAAACAAGCCAATGTCTATGTTGAATCCTTCACCTACTCAGATATCTTGACAGAAAAGAACTTGATTCGCTATCTAGACTAAGAATCCTAAAATGAAGTGAGCTTTGCTCACTTTTTTCTTTTTCTCCCGAATAGTATAAACGAGGGTAACCTCGGAAATTTATATTATTAAGGAGAATGAATGACGTTTTTTAAATCAGGAGTTAAGAAGAGTAGATGTACTCAGTTGAGTGTAGGGCTGGCTGCTTTGTTTGTTACAAGTACCTTTTTGTTTGGTGGGGAATCGGTTCAAGCCGACAGTGTAGCGCGTGGAGATGACTATCCGCTTCACTACAAAAATGGTAGTGTTGAAATCGATCAGTGGCGGATGTATTCTCGCCAGTGTACCTCTTTTGCGGCCTTTCGTTTGAGTAGTGTAAATGGCTTTGAGATTCCTCCTGCCTACGGAAATGCGAATGAATGGGGACATCGTGCAAGGCGAGAAGGCTACCGTGTGGATACTAAGCCAGAAGTTGGGGCTATTGCTTGGTCGACAGAAGGATATTATGGGCACGTGGCCTGGGTATCAAATGTATCAGGGGATACGATTGAAATCGAAGAGTATAACTATGGGGTTCGAGAAAAGTATAACCGTCGAAAAGTCAAGGCTAGTTCGATGACAGGTTTTATTCATTTCAAGGATTTATCTACTAGCCATAGTGCGGGTGAGAATGCTCGTAGCTCAGAGCTTCCGTCTAGTGGGACAATGGTATTCACGGAGAAATCGCCTATTATGGACCACCCATCAAGCACAGGACAGGTTATTGACTACTATTATGCTGGTGAGAGTGTGAGTTATGATCAAGTTCTTGAACAGGACGGTTATAAGTGGCTCGGTTATTTGTCTTATAGCGGTTCTAGAAGATATGTGAAGTATGAAAAGTTAAGCAATACAGAGAAAGGCTGGAAAAAAGAAGGAGGGAGTTGGTATTACCAAGAGAATGGTAAGCTAGCAACAGGATGGAAAAAAGTTAATGGCAATTGGTATCATTTAAAAGAAAATGGGGCCATGTCAACTGGCTGGATTAAGGATGGCTCTCACTGGTATTATCTAAAGGCTTCGGGTGAGATGCAGACGGGATGGCTTAAAGATAAGGGAACTTGGTATTATTTAGAGGAATCTGGCCGGATGAAAGCTAGTCAATGGTTCCAAGTCTCGGATAAACATTACTATGTTGATGCTTCGGGAGCCTTAGCTGTTAATACGATTATTGATGGCTATAGACTCAACAGTGATGGGGCAAGAATAGGAAGTGTCTCTTAAACATCATACAGGCTTTCTTCTTGTTCATAAAATTTTAAAAGCTATAACAAACTAGTTGACGTTCGTTAAGGAATATAATATAATAACATCGAAAACTAAAAAGGGGCATCATCTAATGGACAAGAAGAAAGTTATTTTAACAAGTTTAGCAAGTGCAGCTGTATTGGGTGCTAGTGTACTCGTTTCACAGCCTTCAGTAGTTAAGGCAGATGAAGGGAAAGCAGAAGAGCAGGCAGTTGCTCCTGCACAACCACAAGCTGGAACAGAAGGGGAGAGCGGTGCTCAAACTGAAAAGGGATCAGAAAACGCTAGTCCAGCTAATCCTGGTGCGACAAATCCAGCTAAGATGACCAAAGAAGAGTTGATGAAGGCTTTGGATGAACTTGAGGAACAGGCTATTAGTGATATTGAGGATAAGGAAGCAATTGAGGACAAAGAGGCTGCAACTGAAGCTGTGAAGGAATATATCGGTAAGATGTATATTTCAGACACTCTTGAGTCTGGAGAGCTCAGCCTAGATAATATCATCGCTGAATTGCCAGAAGGTGCAGAAGATAAGGCTGTGGTAACAGGTCCTGAAGCTCAAACTAATAAAAAATTATCTACTGAGGAGAAGGCTCTACTAGACCAGGCTGAAAAAGATGCTAAAGAACAAGTGTCTCAAGCGACGGATGCTCTAGTTCAAGCCCTAGAATCTCTTGAAAATGCTGTAATTGAAGATATTAAAAAAGACGCTTCAATCACCGATAAAGAAACGGCCATCAAAGAAGCCAAAGAAGAGATCGGTAAAGAAGACCTTTTGAAGGCTATCGCAGATGAGGATTTGGAGATTGGTGATGTTATTGTAGACTGGCCAGCAGATACGAGCGAGCACAAAACAGTAGTTGAACCTGTATCAGAATTCACAGATGAAGACCAAGCTAAGTTAGACGAAGCTGATAAAGAGGCTCAGGTTGATGCAGCTAAAGTTCGCTCAGATTTAATCGCTACCCTAGAAAAAATTGAAAGAGAGACAATCGACGACATCAACAAAGATGCCACTATCACTGATAAGGAAGCAGCAATCAAGGCGGCTAAAGAAGTGATTGGCAAGGACGCTATCTTGAAAGCCATCGAAGAGGGTGAGCTAGACGCCTCAGACTTGTTAGCAGACTTCTTGGCAGAGGATAGTGATCAGGTAAGCCCAGCTGAATCGAAGACTCAATCACAGCTTTCAAGCCAAGACCAAGCTAAACTGGCTACAGCGGACAAGGAAGCAGCTGAGGAAGCCAAGAAAGAGGAAGAAGCTAAGCAAGCTGCGGAAGACAAAGCTCACAGCGAATTACTTTCAACTCTTGAAGGCATCGAAAAATCAACCATCGATGATATCAACAAGGATGCCACTATCACTGATAAGGAAGCAGCCATCAAGGCAGCTAAAGAAGTGATTGGCAAGGATGCTATCTTGAAAGCTATCGAAGATGGAGATATCGAAGCGTCCGACTTACTGGCAGATTTCTTGGCAGAAGACAGCGATCAGGTAACACGAGCCGAAGCAAAAACTCAATCTCAACTTTCAAGCCAAGACCAATCTAAACTCGCTACAGCCGACAAGGAAGCAGCGGAAGAAGCAGCAAAAGTTCGAACAGAATTGCTTTCAACGCTTGAAGGTATTGAAAAATCGACCATCGACGACATCAACAAAGACGCCTCTATTACTGATAAGGAAGCAGCCATTAAGGCAGCTAAAGAAGTGATTGGCAAGGATGCTATCTTGACAGCCATCGAAGAGGGTGAGCTAGACGCCTCAGACTTGCTAGCTGACTTCTTGGCAGAAGAGAGCGATCAGGTAACCCCAGCTGAAGCGAAGACTCAATCTCAACTTTCTAGCCAAGACCAAGCTACACTCGCTGCAGCGGACAAGGAAGCAGCCGAGGAAGCTAAGAAAGAGGAAGAAGCTAAGAAGGCAGAGGAAGCTAGGAAGGCAGAAGAAGCTCAGAAGGCAGAGGAAGCTAAGAAGGCAGAAGACGCTAAGAAGGCAGAGGAAGCTAAGAAGGCAGAAGACGCTAAGAAGGCAGAGGAAGCTAAGAAGGCAGAAGACGCTAAGAAGGCAGAGGAAGCTAAGAAGGCAGAAGACGCTAAGAAGGCAGAGGAAGCTAGGAAGGCAGAAGAAGCTAAGAAGGCCGAGGAGGCTAAGAAGGCAGAAGAAGCTAAGCGACCAGAAACAAATACTAAGAAACAAGAACTTTTGAAATTAGAGAAAAAAGTTATTAAAATTAAAGAACAAATCTCTATTTCAAAAATAAATGGTGTTGAAAATGATCAAGTAAAAGAATTGCAACAAGCTTTAGCAGACTATGAGGATGCTATTAAGACTCTAAGTAGTGTCATGTCAGCTGTTCTTGAAATTGAAGACTTTAAAGGTGGAGTGAACGCAGTGGAAGCTGCGACTGCAGAATTGCCAGAATACAACAAAGGTGTAAATGCGGTAGAAGCTGCTGTAAATGAACTCCCAGCCTATGGCGAAAGTGGCGCTCCAGCCGTAGCGAATGTTCCAGTTTATGGAGAAAGCGGTGCTCCGGCAGTAGCGAGTGTTCCAGCCTATGCAGAAAGTGGCGCCCCAGCCGTAGCAAATGTTCCAACTTACGGAGAAAGTGGTACACCAGTAGTAAACAACACTCTGCCTTATGCAGAAAGTGGCGCCCCAGCTGTAGCAAATGTTCCAGTTTATGCAGAAAGTGGTGCTCCGGCAGTGACTACTATTCCAGCCTATGCTGAAAAGATTGAACCTGCAGTAAATGAAGTTCCAGAATACACTGGCAGTGTAGCTCCTTTGGCTACAAGCCCTACTCTCGGAACTGAACAAGATCGTACCTACAAAGCGCCTGCAGCAACGGATGAACAATTCCTTCCAAATACAGGAAGCCAAGATGCTTCAGCAGTCGCATCGCTAGGATTTGTTGGTCTCCTTCTTGGTTTGCTACCATTTGCAAAGAGAAAATTGAATAAATAAATCGCATGAAATCAATAAAAGAAAAGGATTTGAATAGTCCTTTTCTTTTTTATGGTGAAATAGTGATAAGTCCAAGTTTTTCAGCTCTTTCCGATGGTATTTTTCCTCGCTTTCCTTTATAATGGATGTATGGACAAGAAAAAATTATTATTGATTGATGGATCTTCTGTTGCCTTTCGAGCTTTTTTTGCGCTCTATCAGCAGTTGGATCGTTTTAAAAATGCTAATGGCCTTCATACCAATGCAATCTATGGCTTTCAACTCATGTTGAATCATGTCTTAGAGCGGGTTGAGCCTAGTCATGTTTTGGTAGCTTTTGATGCAGGCAAGACGACTTTCCGAACAGAGATGTATGCAGACTACAAGGGTGGCCGTGCTAAAACTCCAGATGAGTTTCGTGAGCAATTTCCCTTCATTCGTGAGTTGTTAGACCACCTTGGGATTCGACACTACGAGTTGCCCCAGTATGAGGCAGATGATATCATCGGGACTCTGGGCCGTTTGGCTGAGAAGGATTCTTTTGATGTGACAATTGTTAGCGGAGATAAGGATTTGATCCAGTTGACGGATGAGCATACGGTGGTCGAGATTTCCAAGAAAGGTGTGGCTGAGTTTGAGGCCTTTACGCCGGACTATCTCATGAAAAAGATGGGCCTCACACCAGCTCAGTTTATTGATCTTAAGGCTCTTATGGGGGATAAGTCTGATAATATCCCTGGTGTCACGAAAATCGGTGAAAAGACGGGTATCAAGCTCTTGCTAGAACACGGCTCGCTCGAAGGTATTTATGAAAATATCGATGGCATAAAGGCTTCGAAGATGAAAGAAAATCTCATCAATGACAAGGAACAAGCCTTCCTGTCTAAAACTTTGGCGACTATTGAGACTCAGGCACCAATTGAGATTGGCCTTGATGATTTGGTCTATAGTGGTCCAGATGTGGAAAATCTTGGAGAATTCTACGATGAGATGGGCTTTAAACAGCTCAAGCAAGCTTTGAATGTTTCGTCAACGGATGCGCCTGAAAGTTTGGATTTCACTATCGTTGACCACGTCAGCCAAGACATGCTGAGCACAGACTCTATCTTCCACTTTGAACTCTTTGGGGAAAACTACCATACAGATGACTTGGTTGGTTTTGCTTGGTCCTGTGGGGATAAACTTTACGCTACAGATAAACTTGAGCTCTTGCAGGAGCCAATTCTCAAGGAATTTCTAGAAAAAATAGCTCTGAAAGTGTATGACTTTAAAAAAGCTAAGGTTCTTTTAAATCGCTTGGGCTTGAATCTCCAAGCACCTGCTTTTGACAGTCGCTTGGCAAAATACTTACTCTCAACAGTCGAGAACAATGAAATTTCAACCATTGCGAATCTCTATGGTCAGACTTATTTGGTTGATGATGAGACTTTCTATGGTAAGGGTGTCAAGAAGGCAATTCCTGAACGAGAAAAATTCTTGGAACACCTAGCTCGCAAGGTTGCTGTATTGGTTGAGACCGAACCTGTTTTACTTGAAAAACTCGGTGAACATGGACAGTTAGATCTCCTCTATGACATGGAGCAACCTCTGGCCTTTGTCCTTGCCAAGATGGAAATCGCTGGTATCAAGGTCAAAAAAGAAACCCTACTTGAAATGCAGGCTGAAAATGAGGTCGTCATTGAGCAACTCACTCAAGAGATTTATGAACTGGCTGGTGAGGAGTTTAATATCAACTCGCCTAAACAGTTGGGCGTGCTTCTCTTTGAAAAGCTCGGCCTTCCACTAGAATACACTAAGAAAACCAAGACTGGATACTCGACAGCGGTAGATGTTTTGGAGCGTCTGGCTCCTATTGCTCCGATCGTTAAGAAAATTCTCGACTACCGTCAGATTGCTAAGATTCAGTCTACTTATGTGATTGGTTTGCAGGACTGGATTTTGGCGGATGGCAAGATTCATACGCGCTATGTGCAGGATTTGACCCAGACTGGGCGTCTGTCTAGTGTGGATCCCAACTTGCAAAATATCCCTGTTCGTTTGGAACAAGGTCGTCTCATTCGTAAGGCTTTTGTGCCTGAGTGGGAGAATAGTGTCCTGCTTAGTTCGGACTATTCACAGATTGAATTGCGCGTTTTGGCTCATATTTCTAAAGATGAGCACTTAATTAAGGCTTTCCAAGAAGGAGCTGACATCCATACTTCAACGGCCATGCGGGTCTTTGGCATTGAACGTCCTGAAGATGTGACTCCAAACGACCGTCGTAATGCCAAGGCGGTAAACTTTGGAGTGGTTTATGGGATTTCAGATTTTGGTTTGTCTAATAATCTGGGTATCAGCCGTAAGGAAGCAAAAGCCTACATCGACACTTACTTTGAACGCTTCCCAGGTATTAAAAATTACATGGATGAAGTCGTTCGTGAGGCGCGTGATAAGGGCTATGTAGAGACCCTTTTCAAGCGTCGTCGAGAGCTGCCAGATATCAATTCGCGTAACTTCAACATTCGTGGTTTTGCAGAGCGAACTGCCATTAACTCTCCTATCCAGGGTTCAGCAGCAGATATTCTTAAGATTGCTATGATTCAGCTAGACAAAGCTCTAGTTGAAGGTGGCTATCAGACCAAGATGCTCTTGCAAGTGCACGATGAAATTGTCCTTGAGGTTCCAAAATCAGAACTAGAAGCCGTCAAAACTCTAGTGAGACAAACCATGGAAGAAGCCATCCAGCTCAGTGTCCCACTCATTGCTGATGAGAATGAAGGGGCAACCTGGTACGAGGCTAAATAAGAAAACTATGATGGAGTTTGAAGCATTTGTCTTCAAACTCTTTTTCATGATTTTCTGTAAGCAGTTTCCTTGACTTTTCCTTGTGTTTGCGTTACTATATGTCCATATAAGATACGGGAGTCTGTGTACAGTCTGAGAGGAAGTGTTAAACTTCGACCGCACCTGATCTGGGTAATGCCAGCGTAGGGAAGGATACTTAGTCGAATTCTGCACCTTTTCCGTATATATGGGAAAGGTTTTTCTTTTTGTCAAAAAGAAAAACAGAGAAGAGGAGGTTTTTATGAAAGCAAGCATTGCCTTGCAGGTCTTGCCCCTATCACAGGGGGTTGATCGAATTGCTATTATCGATCAAGTGATTGCTTATCTGCAAGCTCAGTCCGTGACCATGGTGGTGACACCATTTGAAACGGTCTTGGAAGGGGAGTTTGATGAGCTCATGCGCATTCTCAAAGACGCGCTAGAAGTGGCCGGGCAGGAGGCAGATAATGTCTTTGCCAATGTCAAAATAAATGTAGGAGAGATTCTAAGCATTGATGAGAAACTTGAAAAGTATGATGAGACAACAGATTAGTCTTTTGGGATTTCTCGGAGTCTTGTCGGTCTGGCAGTTAGCGGGAATATTCAAACTTTTACCCAAGTTTATCCTGCCAACTCCTCTTGAGATTCTCCAGTCCTTTGTTCGTGACAGAGAATTTCTCTGGCACCATAGCTGGGCAACCTTGAGAGTGGCTTTACTCGGTCTAGTGCTGGGTGTCTTGATTGCCTGTATCATGGCTGTGCTTATGGACAGTCTAACTTGGCTCAATGACCTGATTTACCCTATGATGGTGGTTGTTCAGACCATTCCGACTATTGCCATAGCCCCTATCTTGGTCTTGTGGCTAGGTTATGGGATTTTGCCCAAGATTGTCTTGATAATCTTGACGACAACCTTCCCTATCATCGTCAGTATTTTGGACGGTTTTAGGCACTGTGACAAGGATATGCTGACCTTGTTTAGTCTGATGCGAGCAAACCCTTGGCAAATCCTGTGGCATTTTAAAATCCCAGTCAGTCTGCCTTACTTTTATGCAGGTCTGAGGGTCAGTGTCTCCTATGCCTTTATCACAACAGTGGTATCTGAGTGGTTGGGAGGCTTTGAAGGACTAGGTGTCTACATGATTCAGTCAAAGAAACTGTTTCAGTATGACACCATGTTTGCCATTATTATTCTGGTGTCGATTATCAGCCTTCTCGGTATGAAGTTGGTCGATATTAGTGAAAAATATGTGATTAAATGGAAACGTCCCTAAGATAAGGATGTTTTAGAAAAAGAAAAGAGGAAATGAAGATGAAGAAAACATGGAAAGTGTTTTTAACGCTTGTGACAGCTCTTGTAGCTGTCGTGCTGGTGGCTTGTGGTCAAGGGACTGCTTCTAAGGACAATAAAGAAGCAGAACTCAAGAAGATTGACTTTATCCTAGACTGGACGCCAAATACTAACCACACAGGGCTATATGTTGCCAAGGAAAAAGGTTATTTCAAAGAAGCTGGAGTGGATGTTGATTTGAAATTGCCACCAGAAGAAAGCTCGTCTGACTTGGTGATTAATGGCAAAGCGCCATTTGCTATCTATTTCCAAGACTACATGGCTAAGAAATTGGAAAAAGGGGCAGGAATCACTGCCGTTGCCGCTATCGTTGAGCACAATACATCTGGAATCATCTCACGTAAATCTGACAATGTCAGCAGTCCAAAGGACTTAGTTGGGAAGAAATACGGAACCTGGAATGACCCAACGGAGCTTGCTATGTTGAAAACCTTGGTAGAATCTCAAGGTGGAGACTTTGAGAAGGTCGAAAAAGTACCAAACAACGACTCAAACTCCATCACACCGATTGCTAATGGCGTCTTTGATACTGCTTGGATCTACTACGGTTGGGACGGTATCCTTGCCAAATCGCAAGGCGTAGATGCTAACTTCATGTATTTGAAAGATTATGTCAAGGAGTTTGACTACTACTCACCAGTTATCATCGCTAACAACGACTATCTCAAAGACAACAAAGAAGAAGCTCGTAAAGTTATCCAAGCTATCAAAAAAGGTTACCAATATGCCATGGAACATCCAGAAGAAGCTGCAGATATCCTCATAAAAAATGCACCTGAACTCAAGGAAAAACGCGACTTTGTCATCGAATCTCAAAAATACTTGTCAAAAGAATACGCAAGCGATAAGGAAAAATGGGGACAATTTGATGCTGCTCGTTGGAATGCCTTCTACAAATGGGATAAAGAAAATGGTATCCTTAAAGAAGACTTGACAGACAAAGGTTTCACTAATGAATTTGTAAAATAATGACAGAAATTAGACTAGAACACGTAAGCTATGCCTATGGCGATGAAAAAATTTTAGAGGATATCAACCTGCAGGTGACGTCAGGTGAGGTGGTCTCTATTCTAGGTCCAAGTGGTGTAGGAAAGACCACCCTCTTTAACCTAATCGCTGGGATTTTAGAAGTCCAGTCTGGGCGAATTGTCCTTGATGGCGAGGAAAATCCCAAGGGACGCGTGAGTTATATGTTGCAAAAGGATTTACTCTTGGAACACAAGACGGTGCTTGGCAATATCATCCTGCCCCTCTTGATTCAAAAGGTGGATAAGGCAGAAGCCATTGCCCGAGCAGATGACATCCTTGCGACCTTCCAGTTGACAGCTGTACGGGACAAGTATCCTCACGAACTTAGTGGGGGGATGCGTCAGCGTGTGGCCTTGCTGCGGACCTATCTTTTTGGCCACAAGCTCTTTCTTCTTGACGAGGCTTTTAGCGCCCTGGACGAGATGACAAAGATGGAACTCCACGCTTGGTACCTTGAGATTCACAAACAGCTACAGCTGACGACCTTGATCATCACGCATAGTATCGAGGAGGCCCTCAATCTCAGTGACCGTATCTATATCTTAAAAAATCGCCCTGGGCAGATTGTTTCTGAGGTTAAACTAGATTGGTCTCAGAGTGAAGACAAGGAAGTCCAAAAAATTGCCTATAAACGTCAAATCTTAGCGGAATTGGGATTAAATACTTAGATCCTTAGAACAATATTATATATTAAATCCAAGTAAGAATCTTGCTTGGATTTAATTGTGTCAAAGCTTATGCAGAAACGGAATTGGCTGATTTATCCATCTACCTGATAAGTTAATATAAAAACCGAATCATTTTAATTGACATTCTGTCAAGGTTCTGTATAATATAATTGAACCATTATAGACAATAAGGAGGATAATGTGGTGACGAAGAGAAATAAAAAACTCTTTCATGGCTTGATGGCCTTGCTACTGGTTGTGTCGGTCTTTTTGCCTGCACTAAGACTTAATGGAGTAGTTAGTGCTGCCGAAAAAACTGAATCAGAGTACACTTTGACTACAGAGCCGACGATTAATACGAACCGATTAGTCGATCATGCCAAATATGGTGAAGGTAAGTTCTATCTTAAAACAACTTACGCATTCCCAGACAATGTAACTCTGAAAAACGGTGATTTCATGGTTTATCACGTTCCAAATGAGTTTAAAATCGAAGTAGATTCTACTACAGATTTGAAAGCTCCGAACGGTGAAACGATTGCAACACTGACAACAGAGAAGGCAACGAATACTGCTAAGATTACAGTAACAAACGAAGAGTACTTTAAGAAGTTTAATGAGAACAAACAAATTGTTGCATCATTTACTGTAGTGTGGGCGGACCATGTTGAAAAGAATAAGGAATATGAAATCAACATTCCTGGTGCAGGAGTTTATCATTTGACTCGTATCGTTCCAGACGTTGATCCAACTGGATTTACTAAATGGGGAGTTCAAGATTCAGACGACCCTAACTATGTAAACTGGCGTATCCGTGTTAACCGTTATGCAAAATCATACACTGGTGTAAATATCCAAGATACTATTCCTGATGGGCAAGTTCTTGCGAGTGATATTACTGGTTACTACTTCCCAGATTGGGAAAATGGTTACGGACGATCATCACTTGATAAGGCTCATGTTCAAGTAACAGATAAGAACCATTTCTCAATTACACCTAATGGTAATGGAACCTTAGATCATAAAGGGCTTTATATCATGTATCGTACTCGTTTGACTAAACCAGTCAATCCAGTTACTAAACGTGTATTGAACAATGTAACTGTCACTACAAACGAGGAAGCCCAACCAATAGAATTTGAAGGTTTTGCACCAATTACAACTACTGACGGTATTGGTGTAGGTGCCAAATCGGATGAGGTTGCTCTAGAAGTGACTAAGAAACTTAATGGTAAAACTCTTGAAAAAGATGCATTTAGCTTCCAACTTCTAGATGATCAGGGTAATGTTTTACAAACTGTCAAAAATGACGAGAATGGTAAAGTGAAGTTCGAGGCAATCAAATACAAAGAAGCAGGAACTTTTAACTATACCATTAAAGAAGTTAATGATAACAAACCTGGATACACTTATGATGCGAACGTCCTTAAAGCGACTGTAACAGTAAAAGATGTTTTGGGTGAAAAATTAGCGAGCGTCAAATTTGAAGATTCTAAGAAAGAATTTACAAACTCATACGCTGCTAAAGAAGCAAAACTGCAACTTGAAGCTAAGAAAGTCTTAAAGGGTAAAGCTCTTGAGGCTGGCAAATTTGAATTTGAGTTGAAAGAAAACGGAACAGTTCTCCATACTGTTTCAAATGATGCAAACGGTAAGATTCAATTCCCAGAACTTACGTTCACAAAAGAGAAAACTCGTACATTCACTATTTCTGAAAAAGCTGGTGATGTAGCCGGAGTTGAATACGATCCAAATGCTTATGAAGTAACAGTAGTCGTTAAAGATAACGGCCAAGGTCAACTTGTTGCAACTGCAACAGGTGCTGATAATCTTACTTTCACTAACACTTATAAAGCCGCTTCAACAAGCGCGACAATCAAGGCTAAGAAAGTCTTGAACGGTAAAGAGCTTGAAGCTGATAAATACGAATTCGAACTTAAAAAAGGTGAAGAAGTCGTTGCGACAGCTAAAAACGCTGCAGACGGCACCGTTACTTTCAAAGAAATCGAGTTCGAAACAGCAGGTGATTACACTTACACTATCACTGAAAAAGCAGGTAGTGAAAAAGGTGTGACATACGATACTGCCAAACACAAAGTTAAGGTGAACGTTAAAGATAACGGGGAAGGAAAACTTGTTGCAACTGTTACAGGTAACAACCCAACCTTCACTAACACTTATAAAGCTGCTTCAACAACTGTAAATATTACCGCTAAGAAAGTCTTGGAAGGTAAAGCTCTTGAAGCTGATAAATACGAATTCGAGCTTAAAGAAGGTGACAAAGTCGTTGCGACAGCTAAAAACGCTGCAGACGGCACTGTTACTTTCAAAGAAATCGAATACAATGAAGCAGGCGACCACACTTACACTATCTCAGAAAAAGCAGGTAGCGAAGCAGGTGTGACATACGATGAATCTACTCATAAAGTAACAGTAAACGTTACAGATAATGGACAAGGTGAACTTGTTGCAGCTGTTACAGATAACAACCCAACCTTCACCAACACATATAAAGCAGCTAAAACAAGTGCAACGATCACAGCTAAGAAAGTCTTGAACGGTAAAGCCCTTGAAGCTGGTAAATATGAGTTTGAACTTAAAAAAGGTGAAGAAGTCGTTGCGACAGCTACAAACGCTGCAGACGGAACTGTTACTTTCAAAGAAATTGAGTACAACGAAGCAGGTGACTATACTTACACTATCTCAGAAAAAGTAGGTAGCGAAGCAGGTGTAAAGTACGATAAAACTATTCACACTGTAACAGTAAAAGTTACAGACAACGGTGCAGGCAAACTTGTTGCAACTGCAACTGATAACAACCCAACCTTCACCAACACTTATAAAGCAGCTTCAACAAGTGCAACGATCACAGCTACTAAAGTCTTAGATGGTAAAGCTCTTGAAGCTGATAAATACGAATTCGAGCTTAAAGAAGGTGACAAAGTCGTTGCGACAGCTAAAAACGCTGCAGACGGAACTGTGACTTTCAAAGACATTGAGTTCAATGAAGCAGGCGACCACACTTACACTATCTCAGAAAAAGTAGGTAGTGAAGCAGGTGTGACATACGATACTGCCAAACACGAAGTTAAGGTGAACGTTAAAGATAACGGGGAAGGAAAACTTGTTGCAACTGTTATAGGTAACAACCCAACTTTCACTAACACTTATAAAGTAGCTTCAACAACTGTAAATATTACCGCTAAGAAAGTCTTGAATGGTAAAGCCCTTGAAGCAGGCAAATATGAGTTTGAACTTAAAGAAGGTGACAAAGTAATCGGAACAGCAACAAACGCTGCAGACGGTACAGTTGCTTTCGCAGGTATCGAGTACAAAGAAGCTGGTGAGCACACTTACACTATCTCTGAAAAAGCAGGTAACGAAGCAGGTGTGACATATGATAAATCTACTCACAATGTAACAGTAAAAGTTACAGATAATGGTCAAGGCAAACTTGTTGCGACTGTAACTGACAACAACCCAACCTTCACAAACACTTATGTTGCATCTTCAACACAAGTAACTTTCACAGCTAAGAAAGTCTTGAATGGTAAAAAAGAACTTGCAGCAGGTCAGTTTAAGTTTGAACTTAAAGAAGGTAACGAAGTAATCGAAACAGCTACAAACGCTGCAGACGGTACTGTTACTTTCAAAGCTATTAAGTACGCAACAGCAGGTAAGCACACTTACACTATTACTGAAGTAAAAGGTAACGATGAGAATATCAAATATGATGAAAATTCTTACGAAGTGACAGTTGAAGTCGTTGATAATGGTGCAGGTCAACTTGTAGCAACAGTTACAGGTAACAACCCAACAATCACTAACACATATACTGAACCGAAAAAAGAAGAACCTAAGGAAGATCCTAAGGGTGAACAGCCTAAGGGAGATTTGCCAAACACTGGTGGAGCAGACTTTACAGCATTCTCTACTATTCTTGGTCTAGTTCTTGCAGCTTTGGCAGGACTTGTATACCGTACTAAAAAAGTTGACTAATCTTAACTTTGAATAAAGCAAAATGATGGTGACCGTTTTACGGTCCCATCTTTTTGTTTTGGATAGTTTATAATAATCTTCGCAACTCGTTCCCTTTTCCTTTAAAAAAATTAAAAATTTCGGTATAATAGTCAAAGATAGTCAAGGTTCAAAGAAGGAGTTTGATTTACTATGAGATTTAAAAATACATCAGATCATATCGAAGCCTATATCAAGGCTATTTTAGACCAATCTGGTATCGTGGAATTGCAACGGAGCCAGTTAGCAGATACCTTCCAGGTTGTACCGAGTCAGATCAACTATGTCATCAAGACCCGCTTTACGGAAAGCAGAGGTTACTTGGTTGAGAGCAAGCGTGGTGGTGGAGGCTACATTCGAATAGGCCGGATTGAGTTTTCCAATCATCATGAGATGCTCCGCGATTTGCTTTACTCGGTTGGTGAGCGAGTTAGTCAGGAGATCTATGAGGATATTCTCCAGCTTTTGGTGGAGCAGGACTTGATGACCAAGCAGGAAATGACCTTGCTGACTTCAGTAGCAACGGATCGTGTCCTAGGAGAAGAATCCTCAGTTGTCCGTGCCAATATGCTCCGACAGCTATTACAAGAGGTAGATAGAAAAGAGAAGTAAGATGAACTATTCAAAAGCATTGAATGAATGTATCGAAAGTGCCTACATGGTTGCTGGCCATTTTGGAGCTCGTTATCTAGAGTCTTGGCATTTATTGATTGCCATGTCCAATCACAGTTATAGTGTGGCAGGTACAACTCTAAATGATTATCCATACGAGATGGACCGTTTAGAAGAGGTTGCGTTGGAACTGACTGAAACGGACTATAGCCAAGACGAAACCTTTACGGAATTGCCCTTTTCCCATCGTTTGGAAGTTCTCTTTGCAGAAGCAGAGTATGTGGCCTCAGTGGTCCACGCAAAGGTGCTAGGGACAGAGCATGTTCTCTATGCGATCTTGCATGATGGTAATGCCTTGGCAACTCGCATCTTGGAGAGAGCAGGCTTTTCTTATGAAGACCAGAAAGATCAGGTCAGAATTGCTGCTCTTCGTCGCAACCTAGAAGAGCGTGCTGGCTGGACTCGTGAAGACCTCAAGGCTTTGCGTCAACGCCATCGCACAGTATCTGACAAGCAAAATTCCATGGCCAATATGATGGGCATGCCTCAAGCTCAAAGTGGTGGTCTAGAGGACTACACGCATGACCTGACGGAGCAAGCGCGTTCTGGCAAGTTAGAGCCAGTTATCGGTCGAGACAAGGAAATCTCACGTATGATTCAAATCTTGAGCCGGAAGACCAAGAACAATCCGGTCTTGGTTGGAGATGCGGGTGTCGGGAAAACAGCTTTAGCACTTGGGCTTGCCCAGCGTATTGCTAGTGGGGACGTACCAGCTGAAATGGCCAAGATGCGCGTTTTGGAGCTTGATTTGATGAATGTCGTTGCGGGAACACGTTTCCGTGGAGATTTTGAAGAGCGCATGAACAACATCATCAAGGATATCGAGGAGGATGGCAAAGTGATCCTCTTTATCGATGAACTCCACACCATCATGGGTTCTGGTAGCGGTATTGATTCGACTCTGGATGCAGCCAATATCTTGAAGCCAGCCTTAGCTCGTGGAACTTTGAGAACAGTTGGTGCAACCACTCAGGAAGAATACCAAAAACACATCGAAAAAGACGCTGCCCTTTCTCGTCGGTTTGCCAAAGTGACGATTGAAGAGCCCAGTTTAGCTGACAGCATGATCATTTTGCAAGGTTTGAAAGCTACCTATGAGAAACACCATCGTGTGCAAATCACAGATGAAGCTGTTGAAACAGCTGTTAAGATGGCGCATCGTTACTTGACTAGTCGTCACTTGCCAGACTCTGCTATCGACCTCTTAGATGAAGCAGCAGCAACAGTGCAAAACAAATCCAAGTATGTGAAAGCAGATGAATCCTACTTGACTCCAGCTGACAAGGCCCTGATGGATGGCAAGTGGAAACAAGCGGCCCAGCTAATCGCAAAAGAGCAGGAAGTTCCTGTCTATAAAGACTTGGTGACAGAATCTGATATTTTAACCACTTTGAGCCGCTTGTCAGGGATTCCAGTCCAAAAACTGACCCAGACTGATGCCAAGAAATATCTGAACTTGGAAGCTGAACTACACAAACGTGTCATCGGTCAAGATCAAGCTGTTTCAAGTATTAGCCGTGCGATTCGCCGAAACCAGTTAGGAATTCGCAGTCACAAGCGTCCGATTGGTTCCTTTATGTTCCTAGGGCCGACAGGAGTCGGTAAGACCGAATTGGCAAAGGCTCTGGCAGAAGTTCTCTTTGATGACGAATCAGCCCTTATCCGCTTTGATATGAGTGAGTATATGGAGAAATTCGCAGCTAGCCGTCTCAATGGAGCACCTCCAGGCTATGTGGGCTACGAGGAAGGTGGGGAGTTGACCGAGAAGGTTCGCAACAAACCCTATTCCGTTCTCCTTTTTGATGAGGTAGAGAAGGCCCACCCAGATATCTTTAATGTCCTCTTGCAGGTTCTGGACGACGGTGTCTTGACAGATAGCAAGGGGCGCAAGGTTGATTTTTCAAATACCATTATCATCATGACATCAAACCTTGGTGCGACAGCCCTTCGTGATGACAAGACGGTCGGCTTTGGCGCGAAAGACATTCGTTTTGACCAGGAAAATATGGAGAAACGAATCTTTGAAGAGCTGAAAAAAACTTATCGACCAGAGTTTATCAACCGTATTGATGAAAAGGTGGTCTTCCATAGCTTAGATAGCAAGCACATGCAAGAAATTGTCAAGATTATGGTCAAACCATTGATTGCTAGCCTGGCAGAGAAAGGTATCGACTTGAAACTGCAAGCTTCGGCACTGAAGTTGCTAGCTAGTCACGGTTACAATCCAGAAATGGGAGCTCGCCCACTTCGCAGAACCCTGCAAACAGAAGTGGAAGACAAGTTGGCAGAACTTCTTCTCAAGGGAGAATTGGTGGCAGGTAAGACACTTAAGATTGGTGTCAAAGCAGGCCAGTTAAAATTTGATATTGCTTAAAAATAGAGAGTCAGGAGCAATCCTGATTCTTTTTTGCTACTTTTTTATAAAAAATGATAAAAAAGTATTGACAAAACAAAAATATAGTATATAATAAAAACATAGAAAATAAAAATATCAAAAAGTATAAAAAGGTAAAACGTTTATGAAAAAGAAAACAGCAGTGGTGTTTGGGACCTTTGCCCCCCTCCATCAGGGACATATCGATCTGATCCAGCGAGCGAAGCGTCAGTGTGACCAGGTCTGGGTAGTCGTTTCAGGCTACGAGGGAGACCGAGGTGAGCAGGTAGGTTTAAGTCTTCAAAAACGATTTCGCTATATTCGAGAGGCTTTTCGTGATGATGAGTTGACCTTTGTCTGCAAGTTAGATGAGACCAACCTTCCCCGTTACCCTATGGGCTGGCAGGAGTGGTTGGACCAGATGTTAGCGGAGATTTCCTATGATGAAACCAAGCAAGGACTGACTTTCTTTGTGGGAGAAGAAGACTACCAGCAAGAACTAGCTAAGCGTGGCTTTGAGACCGTTTTGCAAGAAAGAAAGTTTGGTATCTCAGCGACTATGATTCGAGAAAATCCAAGCAAATATTGGAAATACATCGCTCAACCCTTCCGTCGTCAGTTTACCAAGAAAGTCTTGATTATGGGAAGTGCTAGCAATGGGAAGACCACTCTGGCCAAGGATTTGGCAAGGTATTACGATGCGCCCGTTAGTCTGGAATACGCGCGTGAGTACCAGATCAAAAACAATGTCCGCGACGATGAATTGACCCCAAAGGATTATTATTATCTCCTTTTAGGGCAGTATGACCAGACCTCCAAGTTAATCGATAGCAATGCCAATCGAGGTCTAGTGATAGCCGATACCAACTCCTTGGTAACCAAGGGCTACTATGACTATTACATGGAGACTGAGGACCAAGGGGATTTATCAGGAGAAACCTTTGACAATCTCTTTGTTTCAATCTTGGCTAAGGAAAAATGGGACTTGATTCTCTTCGTGCAACCTGTCGGTTCCTATGTCAATGACGGATTTAGAGATATGACCATGGCGGAAGACCATATTCGCTACAGTTTTTCCCAGCATTTGGATCAGATGAGAGAGAGATACTTAACGACTATTCCTTTAGTTTATCTAGCAGAGGATTATCTAGGCAATTATGAAGCAGCAAAAGTGGCTATTGATGCCATTTACCAAGCAGATTAGGAGAAAAATATGAAAAAACTAACTAAAAAAATCACACAATTTATCGAAAACTTTAAAAATGTCCATGCTGAAGCCCGCAAGATCGGTTTTGCAGGGATCATGCACCTGCTCTGGAAAGATCTCTTTGTCGGCCGTAGCCTTTTCCAGTGGTTGTATCTCATCGCCCTGTCAAGTGTCCCCTTGATCTTGGAGTTTACACAAAATACGGAAAGCCATGACTGGCTTAGCTTATTTGCATCCTGGACTGGGATTGTCTGTGTTATTTTGGTAGCAGAAGGTCGTGCAAGCAATTATCTCTTTGGGGCTATTAACTCGGCTATCTATTTGATTTTGGCCATGAATGCGACTTTTTATGGCGAAGTCTTGACGACCGTTTACTTCTTTGTCATGCAGCCGATTGGTCTCTATGCTTGGTTGTCCAATCGTATCAATGACCAAGGAAAACCAGAAGAATCTCACTTTGAAGCTAAGAAATTATCTGTTCTTGACTGGCTCAAGTACTTGGTCTTGACTGCCATTATCTGGATTGGCATGGGCTTGGCTTATCAAAGTATCAATAGTGCTCGACCTTTCCGTGATAGTGTAACCGATGCGACCAATGGTGTTGGTCAGCTCTTGATGACACGTCTTTACCGCGAGCAATGGATTTTCTGGATTGCAACCAATCTCTTTAGTATCTACCTCTGGTGGGGTGAAAATATCCACATCCAAGGGATGTACTGGGTTTACACGCTCAATAGTCTAGTGGGATGGTACCAATGGACCAAGGCAGTTCGAAAGGAGGTTTAAAATGGTAGATACGAAGATTCCAACAGGGATGACGGAAAAAGAATATTTTGAAATCCATGCCAGTCAGGAGGAGTTTTTGGATTGGTACTACAGACAGGAACTCCCTCAATATGAAAAACCAAGTGTGACAGTAGATATGGTAGCCTACTGCTTTGTTGAAGGAAAGATCAAACTCTTGCTGATCCGTCGCAAGGCTCACCCTTATCAAAACTGTTTGGCTCTGGTTGGAGGCTTTATGGATAAGGGAGAGGATGCTGCGCATGCCTGTCAACGCGAAGTGAGAGAAGAAGTCAATCTCGATCTACCTTTGGAAAAAATCGAGCAATTGATGACCGTATCGACTCCTGGTCGTGATCCACGTGGCTGGACGGTGACCATTGCCCACTTGGTGTACCTACCTAGTCGTGCCTTAGATCTCGTTCAGGCTGGAGATGATGCTAAGGATGTGGTTTTTGTAGATGTCGATTTTCAGACGGGCAAGTGCTTCCTAGAGGGAGTAGAGTTGGAGGAGAGAGCCTTCGCCTTTGACCATTATGCCATAATCCAAGAATCCATCAAACGAATCCAAGGCCGTCTCGATTGGAATCCGACCTTCCTTTATCTGCTGGAGGAAGAGTTCACTGTTTACGAAGGAACTGAACTGGTCAATCTCATCAACCCAGGTCGCCCAATCGTTAGCAATAACTTTCTCGTAAAATATGGCGAATATGTAGAAGAAGTCGGACTCAAACGAGTGCCCAAAAAGAAACCAAGAAAAACCTATCGATTGAAATAAAAAACGAGGCCGGGAACTTTTCCCGACCTTTTTATTTATCATCATTTTTTATGAATGGCTATCTTTCTTAGGATTACTCAACATGTGAGTAAAGAAGTCTTTATATCGATACTTGAGATAGTTCTCGTGCAAAAATAACAAAGCGATATAAACAATCAAAAAGATTGCAGTCAGATAGAAGACATCAAATGCAGTTCGCGCATAGTAAGTGGCTGATTGATAAGAGCCAATAGCTCCCAAAATCAACCAAGGAAGATACTTGTAATACTTATTTAGCATAAGAGTGCACCTCTTATATTCTATTTCAATGTTATTATATTCCTTTATCTAATGCAATGCAAGCGATTACACAAAGATGATGTAAAAAATAGGACTCTTATCTAAAAAATTTTCTATTTTTTTGTTTCAATTACGAATAGAGATAGTAGAGAGAAATTTTTTAAAATAGTTTCTCTAAATAGTTGACAGATTCAAGGTCCAATGTTACAATTGTGTTACAAAAAGATTTCTTAACATTTCAAAAATGTTACAAAGGAGTAGAAAAATGAAAAAGAAAACCTATATCAAATTGATGGCAGCGACTGTATTGGCTTCTACCTTGCTACTAGGAGCTTGTGGAAATAAAAACGAAACCACTCAAACCAGTAGCTCTGCCAAGACAAGTCAATCATCAAGTTCTAAAGCAGCTTCTTCTAGCAAAGAAAGTAAGACACAAAAATCTTCAAGCTCAGCTTCATCTGAAAAGGCTCAGGCATCTTCTGGTCAGTCTTCTACAACGGCAGATCAGTCACAAGCGAAACCAGCACCTGAATCAAGACAAGAACAAGCAGCTCCTAGTCAACAAGCCCCTTCTCAGGCACCTTTAACTCAGCAAGACTCTCAAGCCCAGTCTAACCAGTCAGGCTATGATCCAACAACTGACCGCAAACTTCAAGACAAGCAAGCAGAACACAACAAACGCTACAAGGGTGTTTTAACCATGGTCGATGGTGACTTCTCAGCAGCTGCAGGCAACTGGAAGGGAGCGAATGGCGAAACTATTACAGTTTCATCAGGAGGCCAATTTACAGTAGAAACTGCAGATGGAAAGAAAGAAAACTATTCTATCAGAGGCTACTCTTACACCCTTGATGATGGCAAGTATAATGCCAAAATCGGTGGAGGAAAAATCATCCAAATTACAACAGGTGCGGATGGTAAAGTTTCAAGCGTTGCCTTGATTCAATAATAGTCTCTAGGTTTTCCTAGAATCTAAAAAACCGTAAACTCCAAGCGAGTTACGGTTTTTTCTATTATGCTTTGTCTAATTGCAAGAGGGCTTCAATCTCTGCTAGGGTGCTAGCTTGCGAAATGGCTCCACGGAGTTTGGCAGCGCCAGATGTTCCCCGGAGGTAATGAGGAGCGAGGCCACGGAATTCACGAACTGCGACGTTTTCTCCTTTGAGGTTAATCAAGCGTTTCAAGTGTTCGTAGGCAATTTTCATCTTGTCTTCAAAGGTCAAATCAGGGAGAATTTCTCCTGTTTCAAAGTAATGGTTGATTTGGTTGAAGAGGTAAGGATTTCCCATGGCAGCACGGCCAATCATGACTGCGTCAGCACCGACTTCTTCTATGCGTTGCTTGGCTTCTTGGACAGTACGGATATCACCGTTTGCGATGAAGGGAATCTTGGTCAAAGCTTGAGCAACCTTGTGAAGGGTCTCAAGGTCGGCATGACCAGTATACATTTGCTCACGTGTACGGCCATGCATGGCGAGGGCAGAGACACCGGCTGCCTCAGCTGCGAGAGCATTCTCCACGGCTAGGGATGGGTCAGACCAGCCAGTGCGCATTTTGACGGTGAGGGGGATATCAAGGACAGATTGGACCTTGTTGATAATAGAGTAGATCTTATCTGGGTCCTTGAGCCACATAGCGCCAGCTTCGTTTTTCACGATTTTGTTAACTGGGCAGCCCATGTTGATATCGACGATATCGGTCTTAGTATTTTCTTGGATGAATTCTGCTGCGCGTGCTAGGCTATCTTCATCGCTACCAAAAAGTTGGATAGAAACAGGGTTCTCTCCTTCATCGATATGAAGCATATGCAGGGTTTTTTCATTGTTGTATTGGATTCCCTTGTCAGAGACCATTTCCATCACAACGAGCCCCGCTCCGAGCTCTTTTGCGATGGTACGAAAGGCTGAGTTTGTCACGCCAGCCATGGGTGCTAAAACAGTACGATTGGGAATCTCAACATTGCCAATCATAAAGGGTGTATTAAGATTTGTCACGAATGAGTTCCTCCAGGTCGTTTTCATCAAAGTTATAAGTAGTTTGGCAGAATTGACAAGTGATTTCTGCCCCGTGGTCTTCCTCTTTCATTTCCTCAAGGTCTGAATTTGGAAGGCTGGCAAGAGCGTTCATAAAACGGTCTTTGCTGCAGTCACATTGGAAACGGATTTCTTCTTCAGATAGACGTTTGTAAGATTCGTCACCATAGATGGCCTTGAGAAGGGCTTCGATATGGTCATCGCTTTCTAGAAGGGTTGAGATGGCTGGCATTTCTTGAATGCGTTTTTCAAAGCGGGCAATCTCTTCTTCCTTGGCCCCTGGCAATACTTGGAGAAGGAAACCTCCGGCAACTTTGACCTTGTCGTCTTTATCCAAAAGAACATTGAGGCCGACTGCTGAAGGGGTTTGTTGGCTTTCAGTAAGGTAATAGGCCAAGTCTTCACCGATTTCCCCAGAGATGAGAGGAGTCATGGAGTTGTAGGGATTTCCAGTACCATAGTCTGTGATAACGAGGAATTGGCCATTGCCGACAAAAGGTCCAACAAGGACTTCACCAGTTGCAGTTTTTTTGATGTCAACACCTGGATTTTGAACGTAGCCTTTGACGTTGCCCTTGGTATCTGCAACCGTGATGATGGCACCAAGAGAGCTCGTTCCAAGAACTTTAACCGTTAGTTTGGTATTTCCTTTTTCATTGGCTGCGAGAATTTGGCTAGCGATAAGGGTACGGCCAAGTGCAACAGTTGAACTGGCTTGAGTTTGATGTTTTTCTTGAGCAGTGCGGACGGTTTCAGTGCTATCAAGGACAAAAGCACGAAAGGCTCCGCTTTCTGATATTGTTTTAATAATTTTATCCATAGCTACTATTTTAGCATAAAAATGCCCAAAGGGGGAGCTGTGTGTTTGCTGTTTCTGTGGAATAATGACGAGGAAATCAACCTTAAAATAAAATGAGAAACAGATTATTTCAGCATTTGAAAGATTTATGCTATGCTTGAAGGAGAAAATGAAAGGGGTAACAAATGTATTTAGGTGATTTGATGGAAAAAGCCGAATCTGGCCAATTTTTAGTCCTTTCCTTTCTATTACAAGATTCGCAGACAACAGTCAAGGAAGCCATGGAAGAAACAGGTTTTTCAAAGGCGACCTTAACCAAGTATATCTCTCTGATTAACGAAAATGCCTTGGAAAGAGGATTAGAGCTGACCATCCACTTGGAAGATGAAAATCTGCGCTTGTCGATTGGTGCAGCTACCAAGGGGAGAGAGATTCGGAGCTTGTTTCTAGACAATGCCATTAAGTACCAAATTTTGGTTTACCTTCTCTATCACCAACAGTTTCTAGCTCATCAGTTGGCTCAAGAATTGATGATTAGCGAGGCCACGCTTGGTCGCCACTTAGCTAGTCTAAATCAGATTTTGTCAGAGTTTGACTTATCCATCCAAAATGGCCGTTGGCGAGGTCCGGAGCATCAGATTCGCTATTTCTATTTCTGTCTTTTTCGCAAGTTGTGGTCCAGTCAGGAATGGGAAGGACATATGCAGAAGCCAGAGAGAAAGCAGGAGATTGCCAGCTTAGAAGAAATCTGCGGTGCTAGCTTGTCTTCAGGTCAGAAACTGGACTTGGTTCTCTGGGTTCACATCAGTCAACAGCGCCTTCGGGTTAACGCCTGTCAGTTTCAAGTCATAGAAGAAAAAATGCGAGGGTATTTTGACAATATTTTCTACCTTCGTTTGCTGAGAAAGGCTCCGTCCTTTTTTGCTGGGCAACATATCCCTCTAGGAACTGAGGATGGTGAGATGATGGTATTCTTTTCATTTCTCCTTTCCCATCGTATCTTGCCCCTTCATACTATGGAGTATATCCTTGGTTTTGGAGGGCAATTAGCCGATTTGCTGACGCAATTGATTCAAGAGATGAAGAAGGAGGAGCTGCTGGGGGACTACACAGAGGACCATGTCACCTATGAACTGAGTCAGCTTTGTGGTCAAGTTTATCTCTACAAGGGCTATATCTTGCAAGATCAGTACAGATACCAGACAGAGAATCGTCATCCCTATTTGCTGATGGAACATGATTTTAGAGGGACTGCAGAGAGAATTTTTCATGCTATACCTGCCTTTCAGCAGGGGACGGATTTGGATAAGAAAATTCTCTGGGAATGGCTCCAGTTGATAGAGTATATGGCAGAAAATGGTGGCCAACATATGAGGATTGGTCTGGATTTGACATCTGGTTTCCTTGTCTTTTCTAGGATGGCTGCCCTTTTGAAACGGTATTTGGAATACAATCGTTTCATTACTATTGAAGCCTATGACCCCAGTCGACATTATGATTTGTTGATTACCAACAACCCTATTCATAAGAAAGAACAGACTCCGATCTATTATTTAAAAAACGACTTGGATATGGAGGATTTGGCAAAGATTCGTCAGATGCTCTTTGCCTAAAAGACCTGAATTTTCAGGTCTTTTTTGTGAAATTCGCACAATCTCCTCACATTTTTTTAAAATTTAAAAAAAATTGATGAACAAGAAAGCGCTTTATTTTGTATACTAGTTACTGTAAAGAGGGACCCCCTCAAGATTTTATCAGGAGGACAGCACATGTCACAAGAAAAATACATCATGGCCATTGACCAAGGAACGACCAGTTCTCGTGCCATCATTTTTAACAAAAAAGGAGAAAAAGTCAGCTCTAGTCAAAAAGAGTTCACTCAGATTTTCCCTCAAGCAGGTTGGGTAGAGCACAATGCCAATGAAATTTGGAACTCTGTTCAGTCAGTTATCGCGGGTGCTTTCATCGAAAGTGGTGTGAAACCAAGTCAAATCGAAGCAATCGGGATTACCAACCAGCGTGAAACAACTGTCGTCTGGGATAAGAAAACAGGGCTCCCTATCTATAATGCTATCGTTTGGCAATCACGCCAGACAGCACCTCTGGCTGAACAACTAAAAAGCCAAGGTTATGTGGAAAAATTCCATGAAAAGACTGGTTTGATCATTGATGCTTACTTCTCAGCTACCAAGGTTCGTTGGATTTTGGACCATGTAGAAGGCGCTCAAGAGCGAGCAGAAAAAGGAGAATTGCTCTTTGGTACCATTGATACTTGGTTGGTTTGGAAATTGACTGACGGTGCGGCTCACGTGACGGATTACTCAAATGCAGCCCGTACCATGCTTTATAACATTAAAGAACTCAAATGGGATGATGAGATTTTGGAAATCCTCAACATTCCTAAGGCTATGCTTCCAGAAGTTCGTTCTAACTCTGAAATCTACGGCAAGACTGCTCCATTCCATTTCTACGGTGGAGAAGTACCAATTTCAGGTATGGCTGGGGACCAACAGGCAGCCCTCTTCGGTCAGTTGGCCTTTGAACCTGGTATGGTCAAGAATACTTATGGAACAGGTTCTTTCATCATTATGAACACTGGTGAAGAGATGCAGTTGTCTGAAAACAACCTTTTGACAACGATTGGTTATGGAATCAACGGCAAGGTTTACTATGCCTTGGAAGGTTCTATCTTCATCGCAGGAAGTGCCATTCAGTGGCTTCGTGATGGACTTCGCATGGTTGAAAATTCACCAGAGTCTGAAAAATATGCTCTCAATTCTCACAACAATGACGAAGTTTATGTAGTACCTGCCTTTACAGGTCTAGGTGCTCCATATTGGAACCAAAATGCTCGTGGTTCGGTCTTTGGCTTAACTCGTGGAACAAGCAAAGAAGACTTTATCAAGGCAACCTTGCAATCTATCGCTTATCAAGTACGTGACATCATCGACACCATGCAAGTAGATGCTCAGACAGCTATCCAAGTCTTGAAGGTAGATGGCGGTGCAGCTATGAACAACTTCCTGATGCAGTTCCAGGCTGACATCTTGGGAATCGACATCGCACGCGCCAAAAACTTGGAAACAACTGCTCTAGGAGCAGCCTTCCTAGCAGGTTTGTCAGTAGGCTACTGGAAGGACTTGGATGAGTTGAAGCTCTTGAATGAGACTGGAGAACTCTTTGAGCCATCGATGAACGAATCTCGCAAGGAACAACTCTACAAGGGCTGGAAGAAGGCTGTGAAAGCAACGCAAGTCTTTGCGGAAATCGATGACTAATACTGAAAGAATAAAGTGACTCAGTTAGAAAGTGTGTAAATATGGAATTTTCAAAGAAAACACGAGAATTATCAATTAAAAAAATGCAGGAACGCACCCTGGACCTCCTGATTATTGGTGGTGGGATTACCGGTGCTGGGGTAGCCTTGCAAGCGGCAGCTAGTGGACTTGACACTGGATTGATTGAAATGCAGGACTTCGCAGAAGGAACATCTAGCCGTTCAACAAAATTGGTCCACGGAGGTCTGCGTTACCTCAAACAATTTGACGTGGAAGTAGTCTCAGATACAGTTTCTGAACGTGCGGTGGTTCAACAAATCGCTCCACACATTCCAAAACCAGATCCAATGCTCTTGCCAGTTTACGATGAAGATGGAGCGACCTTTAGCCTTTTCCGTCTCAAAGTAGCCATGGACTTGTACGACCTTTTGGCAGGTGTTAGCAACACGCCAGCTGCTAACAAGGTCTTGAGTAAGGAAGAAGTCTTGGAACGCCAGCCAAACTTGAAGAAAGAAGGCTTGGTAGGAGGTGGAGTTTATCTTGACTTCCGTAACAACGATGCGCGTCTCGTGATTGAAAACATTAAACGTGCCAACCAAGACGGTGCCCTCATTGCCAACCACGTTAAGGCAGAAGGCTTCCTCTTTGATGAAAGTGGCAAGATTACAGGTGTTGTAGCTCGTGATTTGTTGACAGACCAAGTCTTTGAAATCAAGGCTCGCCTAGTTATTAACACAACTGGACCTTGGAGCGATAAGGTACGTAATTTGTCCAATAAGGGAACCCAATTCTCACAAATGCGCCCAACTAAGGGAGTTCACTTGGTAGTGGATTCAAGCAAGATCAAGGTTTCACAGCCAGTTTACTTTGATACAGGTTTGGGAGACGGCCGGATGGTCTTTGTCCTCCCACGTGAAAACAAGACTTACTTTGGTACAACGGATACAGACTACACAGGCGATTTGGAACATCCAAAAGTGACGCAGGAAGATGTAGATTATCTACTTGGCATTGTCAACAACCGCTTCCCAGAAGCAAATATTACCATTGATGATATCGAAAGCAGCTGGGCTGGTCTTCGTCCATTGATTGCAGGCAATAGCGCTTCTGACTACAATGGAGGGAATAACGGAACCATTAGTGATGAGAGCTTCAATAGCTTGATTGCGACTGTCGAAGCTTATCTCTCGAAAGAAAAAACGCGTGAAGATGTTGAATCTGCTGTCAGCAAGCTTGAAAGCAGCACATCTGAGAAACATTTGGACCCATCTGCAGTTTCTCGTGGTTCGAGCTTGGACCGTGATGACAATGGCCTGTTGACTCTTGCTGGTGGTAAAATCACAGACTACCGTAAGATGGCTGAAGGAGCTATGGAGCGTGTGGTTGACATCCTCAAAGCCGAATTTGACCGTAGCTTTAAACTCATCAACTCTAAGACTTACCCTGTTTCAGGTGGAGAATTGAACCCAGCAAATGTGGACTCAGAAATTGAAGCCTTTGCTCAACTTGGAGTTTCACGTGGCTTGGATAGCAAGGAAGCCCAGTATCTCGCAAATCTTTACGGTTCAAATGCACCGAAAGTCTTTGCACTTGCTCACAGCTTGGAACAAGCGCCAGGACTCAGCTTGGCAGATACCTTGTCCCTTCACTATGCAATGCGCAATGAGTTGGCTCTTAGCCCAGTTGACTTTCTTCTTCGTCGTACCAACCACATGCTCTTTATGCGTGATAGTTTAGATAGCATCGTTGAGCCAGTTCTGGATGAAATGGGACGATTCTATGATTGGACCGAAGAAGAAAAAGCAGCCTACCGTGCGGATGTCGAAGCAGCTCTTGCTCAAAACGATTTGGCAGAACTAAAAAATTAAGAAAAACTAGAAGAGAGGGGAGGGCAGCATTCCTTGTCGCCAGCCCCTTCATTTAAATGGAGACAAAGATATGATGAAAGAATTATTTGGAGAATTTTTGGGGACCTTAATCCTGATCCTCCTAGGAAATGGTGTTGTTGCAGGTGTGGTTCTTCCCAAAACCAAGAGCAACAATTCAGGATGGATCGTGATTACTATGGGATGGGGAATTGCTGTAGCCGTTGCGGCCTTTGTATCTGGCACGCTCAGTCCAGCCCACCTAAATCCAGCTGTGACGTTTGCGATGGCCTTAAAAGGAACGCTCTCTTGGGCTTCTGTTTTCCCTTATATCCTAGCCCAATTCGCAGGAGCGATGGTGGCTCAGATTTTGGTTTGGTTGCAATTCAAACCGCATTATGAGGCAGAAGAAAATGCAGGCAATATCCTAGCGACCTTTAGTACTGGACCAGCAATCAAGAACACAGTATCCAACTTGGTTAGCGAAATCCTTGGAACCTTTGTTTTGCTCTTGACAATCTTTGCCTTGGGACTCTATGACCTTCAAGCCGGTTTAGGGACCTTTGCAGTGGGAACGTTGATTGTCGGTATCGGTCTTTCACTAGGTGGGACAACGGGTTATGCCTTGAACCCAGCTCGTGACCTTGGACCTCGTATCATGCACAGCATCTTGCCAATTCCAAACAAGGGAGACGGGGACTGGTCTTATGCTTGGATTCCTGTTGTAGGACCTATTGTTGGTGCGGCCCTAGCAGTTCTCGTATTTTCACTTTTCTAAGATAAAAGAGTGATTGGCAACAGAGTTTGAGATGGAAATCTCAGGCTCTTTTTTGATGGGCAAAACCTTAATATTTTAACTTATCTTAAAATAAGCTAAAACCAATTTTTAAGTTATGGTAAACAGTTGAAAAAAAGGTTGATAAAGTGGTAAAATGTTAGGAAGATAAGATGCTAACAATACATACTGATAGTTAATAGAAATAATATATTAATGGATAGCTTATGAAAAAACAACGGAATTTACATGTATTTTTAGGCCGGACGGCTCTATATTTTGTAATCTTGCTTGGTTTGCTTTATTTTTTTAGTTACCTTGGTCAGAGCCAAGGCACCTTTATTTATAATGAGTTCTAGTTTAAAGGAGAAGAGGAACAGTGTCTAATAAACCGATAAAAGATATGATTGAAACGATTGAGCACTTTGCTCAAACGAAACCAACATATCCTGTCTACAATGTTTTAGGTCAAGAACATACTTATGGTGAACTGAAGGCTGATTCGGATAGTTTGGCTGCAGCTATCGACCAACTAGGCTTGCCTGAGAAATCTCCAGTCGTCGTTTTTGGTGGTCAGGAATATGAGATGTTGGCTACCTTTGTAGCGCTAACTAAGTCAGGTCATGCCTACATTCCAATTGATAGCCATTCAGCCTTGGAACGAGTTTCTGCTATCGTAGAAGTTGCAGAGCCAAGCTTGATTATTGCTATCTCAGATTTTCCATTAGAGCAAACTAGCACACCAATGCTGAATTTAGAGCAAGTCCATGAAGCTTTTACTCAAGCTTCTAGCTACGAGATGACCCATCCAGTCAAGGGGGATGACAACTACTACATTATCTTTACTTCTGGTACGACTGGTAAGCCTAAGGGAGTGCAGATCTCCCATGATAATCTCCTCAGCTTTACCAACTGGATGATTACAGATAAGGAATTTGCGACGCCAAGTCGTCCGCAAATGCTGGCTCAGCCGCCTTATTCTTTTGACCTATCTGTCATGTATTGGGCGCCAACCTTGGCACTGGGTGGCACGCTTTTCGCTCTTCCTTCAGCTATTACTCAGGACTTCAAAAAACTCTTTGCGACAATTTTTTCCTTGCCAATTGCTATCTGGACCTCAACGCCGTCCTTTGCAGATATGGCCATGTTGTCAGAAGACTTTAATAGTGAGAAAATGCCAGGAATCACGCATTTCTACTTTGATGGTGAAGAATTGACGGTCAAAACAGCTCAAAAACTACGTGAGCGATTCCCAAATGCTCGTATTATCAATGCCTACGGTCCAACAGAAGCGACAGTAGCCCTGTCAGCAGTTGCCGTGACAGACGAGATGTTGAAGACTCTCAAACGCCTGCCAATCGGCTATACCAAGGCGGATTCTCCGACCTTTGTCATTGATGAGGAAGGTAAGAAAGTTCCAAATGGTGAACAGGGAGAAATTATCGTTTCAGGGCCAGCTGTTTCAAAAGGCTATATGAATAATCCTGAAAAAACGGCAGAAGCTTTCTTTGAGTTTGAAGGTCTGCCAGCCTACCACACAGGGGATGTAGGAACTATGACAGATGAGGGCTTGCTTCTCTATGGTGGACGAATGGATTTCCAGATTAAGTTTAATGGTTATCGCATTGAGCTTGAAGATGTCTCTCAAAACCTCAACAAGTCTCGCTTTATCGAGTCGGCTGTTGCTGTCCCACGTTATAACAAGGACCACAAGGTACAAAATCTACTGGCCTATGTCATCCTAAAGGACGGTGTCCGTCAGCAGTTTGAGCGTGATATCGATATTACCAAGGCTATCAAAGAAGACCTAGCAGATATCATGATGTCTTATATGATGCCGTCTAAGTTTCTTTATCGAGACAGTTTGCCGCTAACGCCTAATGGTAAAATTGATATCAAGGGCTTGATTAACGAGGTAAACAGTAGATGATGGAGCTTTATAAACAGCTACCTCATTTGGAACCTTATGGTGATCTTCAGTACTTTTTATACGTAATTGCTGCGACTTTACCTATCTTTATCGGTCTTTTTTTCAAGAAACGTTTTGCCTTATATGAGGTGCTCGTTAGTCTCTTCTTTATCGTCACCATGTTGGTCGGTGGAAAGACGAATCAAATAAGCGCTTTGATCCTTTATGTTATCTGGCAAGTGCTGCTTGTATCTTTCTACAAAAGGTACAGGAAACAACGGGATAGTAAATGGATATTTTACCTGGTTAGCTTTCTATCCCTATTGCCAATCGTCTTTGTGAAAGTATCTCCTGCTATTCATGGACCTCAATCTTTGTTTGGATTTTTAGGGATTTCTTACTTGACCTTTCGTGCAGTTGGGGTTATCGTTGAGTTGAGAGACGGTGTCATCAAGGAATTAACGATCTGGCAATTCTTACGTTTTCTTCTTTTTATGCCGACTTTCTCAAGTGGTCCCATTGATCGTTTTAAACGCTTCAATGAAAATTACGAGACCATTCCTGAGCGGGATGAGCTGATGGATATGCTAGAAGAGGCTGTCAAATATATCATGCTTGGCTTCCTCTACAAGTTTATCTTGGCTCACATTTTAGGAGAGACATTATTGCCTCCGTTGAAAAATTTGGCCTTGCAGACAGGTGGTTTCTTTAACCTCTACGCTTTAGCGGTCATGTACACCTTTGGTCTGGAGCTCTTCTTTGACTTTGCGGGCTACTCTATGTTTGCCTTAGCTATTTCAAACTTGATGGGTATTCATAGTCCTATCAACTTTAACAAGCCCTTTTTGTCAAGGGATTTAAAAGAGTTTTGGAATCGCTGGCACATGAGTCTGTCTTTCTGGTTCCGTGACTTTGTCTTTATGCGGATGGTCATGGTGTTGACCAGAAAGAAGGTTTTTAAAAATCGCAATGTGACCTCAAGTGTAGCCTATATTCTCAATATGCTGATTATGGGATTTTGGCATGGTGTGACCTGGTACTACATCGCCTATGGACTTTTTCATGGGATTGGATTGGTCATCAATGACGCTTGGGTTCGTAAGAAAAAAGCACTCAATAAAGAACGGAAAAAAGCTGGAAAGGGTTCCTTACCTGAGAATCGCTGGATTCAGTTGCTTGGCATGGTTGTCACCTTCCATGTCGTGATGGTTTCATTCTTAATCTTTTCTGGATTTTTGAATGATTTATGGTTTAAAAAATAAAAGGATATAAAAAATGGATATCAAATCAGAAGTTATTGAAATTATTGATGAGTTGTTTATGGAAGATGTTTCTGACATGATGGATGAAGATCTTTTTGATGCCGGTGTCTTGGATAGCATGGGAACGGTTGAATTGATTGTTGAGATTGAAAACCGTTTTGACATTCGTGTTCCAGTGACGGAGTTCGGTCGTGATGACTGGAATACGGCTAATAAAATCGTAGAAGGTATTACGGAGTTGAAGAATGCTTAAACGCTTGTGGCTGATCTTCGGGCCTATCTTCATTGCTGGATTTTTGGTTCTTCTGCTCATCTTTTTTTATCCAAGTACAACAAGCCATAATCTGACGGAGGAGAAATACTCGGCGGCTTCTGTTAGTGCAGAGAGTTTTAAAGAGAGAAGCCAAAAAGTAAGGGCTCTTACGGATCCAAATATGCGTTTTATTCCTTTTCTAGGGTCCAGTGAATGGATTCGATTTGATAGTGTCCATCCAGCTGTTTTAGCGGAAAAATACCATCGTCCCTATCGTCCTTACTTTCTAGGTCAAGCAGGAGCAGCCTCTCTCAATCAATATTTTGGTCTACAGCAAATTTTGCCAGAAATAGAGAATAAGCAGGCTGTATTTGTGATTTCGCCTCAGTGGTTTACGGAGACAGATTATGAACCCGCAGCGTTTCAGAGATTTTTTAACAGTGACCAATTGACAGCTTTTTTGGGAAATCAATCTGGTGACATTGCTGCAAAGCATGCGGCTATTCGATTGTTAAAGCAGAATCCTAATGTTGCGTTAAAAGGCATTGTTCAAAAATTGTCAAAGGGTGAAGAATTATCAGATGTTGATCAGGTTGCTATTGATATTTTTGCGCGGTTCAACGAAAAACAATCCGCTCTCTTTGGACAATTCTCCATTCGAGGACAACTCAAGTACAAGGAACACGTGGAGAACTATTTAAAAGATCTTCCGGATCAATTTTCTTATGATGAGTTAGAAAAAATTGTTCGTAAGGACGCAGAAGCAAATACGACCAATAACGATATGGGGATGGAAAATCATTTCTATACGAGAGAGATTCAAAAGGATTTAAAAAAATGGGAAGGATATCAAAAAAATTACAACTTCCTCAAGTCCTCTGAATACAATGATTTGCAGCTGGTCCTCAATCAATTTGCTAAGTCGAATGTCAATGTGCTCTTTGTCATTCAGCCGGTTAACAAGAAGTGGATGGAGTACACAGGGCTCAGCGAGGAAATGTACCAACATGCAGTGGAGAAAATTCGTTACCAATTAGAAAGTCAGGGTTTTACCAATATTGCTGATTTTTCAAAAAATGGAGGGGACCCTTATTTTGTTAAGGACACCATTCATCTAGGATGGTTAGGTTGGCTGGCTTTTGATAAGGTTGTCAATCCTTTCTTGACGGATCCGAAACCAGCTCCAGACTACAAGATGAATGACCGCTTCTTTAGCAAGGACTGGGCGACCTATGATGGGAACATCAAAGATTTCCAATAAAACGAGCTAAAAGTTTGGGATTTGAACCCAAGCTTTTTTGTTTAAATGGCGAATATTTAAGATACAAATGGGTCAAAAGTTTCAAAATTTTTAGAAATAGCGTATAATATAAAAGAGAAAAAGAAAAGAAAGGGATTTTAAAATGAACAAACGTTCTTTGTTACCTGTCTTATCGACAGCCCTGTTAGCTCCAGCCTTCTTAGCTGGACAAGTCTATGCTGAAGAAGCAACGACTCCTGCAGAAAGTTCAGCTGTTGTAGCGACTCCTGCTACGTCGGCGACTCCAGCTCCTGTTGAGAACCCTGCGGTACCGGAAACTTCGGCGACTTCAGAAGCAGTTGCACCTACAGAAGCTCCGTCAGCTCCTGCTGAATCTACTAAAAGCGAAGAAAAGGACACCGTTATCTTACACACCAATGATGTCCATGGTCGTATTGTAGAGGAAAAGGGAGTAATTGGAGATGCCAAGTTAGCGACAGTTATTGAGCAGGAACGTGCGAAATCAAATCAAAATACTCTGGTTGTTGATGCGGGAGACGCTTTTCAAGGTTTACCGATTTCCAACTCTACAAAGGGTGAAGCACGCGCTGAAATTCTCAATCAGATGCAGTATGATGCCATGGCAGTAGGAAACCATGAGTTTGACTTTGGTTTGGACGAAGCTAAGAAATACAAGGAAATCTTGAAATTCCCATTACTTAGTTCAAATACCTACGTCAATGGTGCTCGTCTCTTTGAAGCTTCTACAATCGTTGATAAAGATAAGACTGTGGAAGGTGATGAGTTTGTTGTAATCGGGGTGACAACACCTGAAACAGCAACCAAAACTCACCCTAAAAATGTCAAAGGGGTAACTTTTACAGATCCAATCTCTGAAGTCAATAAGGTCATCGAAGAAGTTCAAGCCAAGGCTCGTGCAGAAGGTAAGGACTACAAACACTATGTTGTGTTGGCTCACTTGGGTGTGGATACCACAACCCCAGTTGAGTGGCGTGGTTCAACCTTGGCAGAAGCCTTGTCTAAAAATCCTCGTTTGAAAGGGAAACGCGTAACAGTAATCGACGGTCACTCTCATACAGTAGAATCAACGACTTATGGCGACAATGTTACCTATAACCAGACAGGAAGCTACCTTCATAATGTAGGGAAAATCACCTACAAATCACGTCAGCTTTTGGGCAATCCAACTCAGATTCCGGCTGCAGATGCTAAAAAATTACCAGCCAATCCAACAGTTGAAAAACTAGTCAAAGACATTAAACAAAAATACGATGCTGAAAATGCGGTTGAGATTGTCTCAAACAGCCCTGTAGAACTCAACGGAGATCGTGAAAATGTTCGGGTTCGTGAAACTAACCTCGGAAACGTCGTAGCGGACTCTCTCTATCAGTATGGTCAAACAGGATTTAGCCATCCGACTGACATCGCTGTGACAAATGGCGGTGGCTTGCGTGAAACTATTGCAAAAGGCAAACCGATCACTAAAGGAAATGTCATTGCCGTTCTTCCATTTGGAAATACCATCTCACAAATCCAAGTGACGGGGCAACAAGTTTTGGATATGTTTGAAAAATCACTCGGATCTATCTTGCAGGTCGATAAGGATGGCAAGAAGGTCTTGGATGAGAACGGGCAACCATTGTTGGAGCCAAGTGGTGGTTTCTTGCAAGTTTCAGGTGTGAAGGTCTACTATGATACCAACCTACCATCAGGCAAACGTGTCTTGGCCATCCAGGTCAAAAACCGCACGACTGGTCGTTATGATCTTCTAGACCTCGCAAAAACCTACTATCTTGCAACCAATGATTTCCTAGCTGCAGGTGGCGATGGCTATACGATGTTAGGTGGTGCGCGAGAAGAAGGTCCTTCTATGGATGCAGCCTTTGAAGAGTATCTGAAAACCGCTGATTTGACCCAGTATGAAAAGATCAATCCGAACTCACGGACGATTTCTGTGGATTCTAAAAACTTTAGTCTACCAGTAGAAACGCCTCAAACGAATGCGCCTGCTAACGATGCGACTACAAATGTGCCATTGACTTATGAGGTGGCAGGTCAATTTAGCAAGAAGGCAGTTGTCTCAGAAAAAGCTCTCCCAAATACAGGAAGTGAACAATCCATCTTCTTGCTCTTGATGGGAATGGTAGCTGGTTTGGCAGGTATCTTATCGAGCCGAAAACCAAAGCTAAAATAGGTTAAATTTCACATCTAGAAGAGTCTAGGGAAACGTTTTTACGCCTTTTTCCCTTGACTCTTTTTTGGTTTATGATATAATTAACCAGTAAAGAATCGGCGGCTATCTATGTTTTTTACGAAAAGATAGCTTGGGAAGGAGTAACACATGAGACAGCTTGCACAGGAAATCGATAACTTTTTAAACGAGGTGATCTTGAGATCTGAGAACCAGCATGAAATTCTGATTGGGCATTGCACAAGTGACGTAGCCTTGACCAATACTCAGGAACACATCCTCATGCTCTTGTCAGAAGAATCCTTAACCAACTCGGAGTTGGCTCGTCGTCTCAATGTCAGTCAGGCGGCAGTGACCAAGGCTATCAAGTCTTTAGTCAAAGAGGGTATGTTAGAGACATCCAGAGATCCAAAGGATGCGCGTGTGATCTTTTATCAACTGACAGAGCTAGCTCGACCAGTAGCGGCGGAGCATCATCACCACCATGAGCACACGCTCTCAGCCTATGAACAAGTAGCAAATCAGTTTACTCCAAATGAACAAGAAGTCATCCAGCGGTTTTTAACTGCTTTAGTAGGAGAAATCAAATAATGAGGTATATTACAGTAGAGGACTTATCTTTCTATTATGACAAAGAACCTGTCCTCGAGCATATCAACTACAGTGTTGATAGTGGGGAGTTTGTTACCCTGACTGGTGAAAATGGAGCTGCCAAGACGACGCTGATCAAGGCTAGTCTAGGCATCTTGCAGCCAAGATTTGGCAAGGTAACAATCTCAAAAACAAATACTCATGGTAAAAAGCTTAGGATAGCTTATCTTCCCCAGCAGATTGCCAGTTTTAATGCTGGCTTTCCAAGTACGGTTTATGAATTTGTCAAGTCGGGTCGTTATCCGCGAAAGGGCTGGTTCCGTCGTTTGAATGCCCACGATGAGGAGCATATCAAGGCTAGTCTAGACTCAGTTGGTATGTGGGAACACCGTGATAAACGGATTGGTTCCCTCTCGGGAGGACAAAAGCAACGAGCAGTTATTGCTCGGATGTTTGCTTCTGACCCAGATATTTTTGTCTTGGATGAGCCGACGACAGGGATGGATGCGGGAAGCAAAAATGAATTTTACGAGCTCATGCACCACAGTGCCCACCATCATGGCAAGGCTGTTTTGATGATTACCCATGACCCTGAGGAGGTCAAGGACTATGCGGATCGCAATATCCATCTAGTGCGCAATCAAGACTCGCCATGGCGTTGTTTCAACGTTCATGAAAGCGACCAGGAGGTGGAACATGCTTAGTTTGTTATCTTATGACTTCATGCAGCGTGCCTTCTTGGCGGTCATTGCCATGAGTCTCTTTTCTCCGGTTCTTGGGACTTTCCTTATCTTACGTCGTCAGAGTCTCATGAGCGATACCCTCAGTCACGTTTCGCTATCAGGAGTAGCCTTTGGTCTGGTTTTGGGGATTTCTCCAACTATTTCAACCATCGCTATTGTCTTAATCGCTGCGGTCTTTCTAGAGTATCTCCGGACAGTCTATAAGAACTTTATGGAAATCGGGACTGCCATCCTCATGTCAACAGGACTTGCAGTGTCTCTTATCGTGATGAGTAAGGGGAAAAGTTCGAGTTCAATGAGTTTGGACCAATACCTCTTTGGGTCTATTGTGACCATTAGCCAGGAGCAGGTGCTATTCCTCTTTGCCATTGCTGCGGTCGTTTTGCTCTTGACTTTCTTATTCTTACGTCCCATGTACATCCTGACTTTTGATGAGGACACGGCCTTTGTGGATGGCTTGCCAGTTCGTACCATGTCTATCCTCTTTAACATGGTGACAGGGGTGGCGATTGCCCTTATGATTCCTGCAGCAGGAGCTCTTCTGGTGTCGACTATTATGGTCTTGCCGGCTAGTATTGCCCTTCGTCTGGGGAAAAACTTTAAATCCGTTATGTTACTAGCCAGCGCTATTGGTTTTTTGGGAATGGTGGCAGGACTTTATATTTCCTACTATGCGGAAACACCTGCCAGCGCTAGTATCACCATTATCTTTGTAGCTGTCTTTTTGTTAGTCAGTCTATTGAAACGTTTTATCAAATAGGAGAATGAAATGAAAAAACTGAGCTTACTACTAGCTAGTCTATGTGCCTTGTTTTTAGTGGCTTGTTCCAATCAAAAACAGGCAGATGGGAAGCTAAATATCGTGACAACCTTTTACCCTGTCTACGAATTTACCAAGCAAGTCGCAGGAGATACTGCTAATGTAGAACTCCTCATCGGTGCTGGTACAGAACCTCATGAATACGAACCGTCTGCCAAGGCAGTTGCCAAAATCCAAGACGCAGATACCTTTGTCTATGAAAATGAAAATATGGAAACATGGGTTCCTAAATTGCTAGAATCCTTGGATAAGAAAAAGGTGAAAATCATCAAGGCGACAGGTGATATGCTCCTCTTGCCAGGTGGTGAGGAAGAAGAGGAAGGGCATGATCATGACGGTGAGGGTCACCATCACGACTACGATCCCCATGTTTGGCTTTCACCAGCACGCGCCATCAAACTGGTAGAGCATATCCGTGACAGCTTGTCAGCAGATTATCCTGATAAAAAAGAGACTTTTGAGAAGAATGCAGCTGCCTATATTGAAAAATTGCAAGCATTGGATAAGGCCTACACAGATGGCTTGTCTCAAGCCAAACAAAAGAGCTTTGTGACCCAGCACGCTGCCTTTAACTACCTTGCCTTGGACTACGGTCTCAAGCAAGTATCCATCTCAGGTCTCTCACCAGATGCAGAACCATCAGCAGCACGTTTGGCAGAATTGACCGAGTATATCAAGAAAAACAAGATTTCTTATATCTACTTTGAAGAAAATGCCTCACAAGCCCTCGCCAATACACTTTCAAAAGAAACAGGTGTCAAACTAGATGTGCTCAATCCGCTAGAAAGTCTGACAGAAGAAGCAACCAAGGCTGGTGAGGACTATATCTCCGTGATGGAGAAAAACCTCAAGGCTTTGAAACAAACAACGGACCAAGAAGGACCAGAAATCGAGCCAGAGAAGGAAGAAAACACCAAGACAGTTCACAATGGTTACTTTGAGGATGCAGATGTCAAAGATCGTACCTTGAGTGACTATGTTGGCAACTGGCAGTCGGTCTATCCTTTCCTTGAGGATGGAACTTTTGATCAAGTCTTTGACTACAAGGCTAAGTTGACTGGCAAGATGACCAAGGATGAGTACAAGGCCTACTATAGAAAAGGCTATCAGACAGATGTGACCAAAATCAACATCACGGACAACACTATGGAATTTGTTCAAGGTGGCCAAAGCAAGAAATTCACCTATAAGTATGTCGGCAAGAAAATCTTGACTTATAAGAAAGGCAATCGTGGCGTGCGCTTCCTCTTTGAAGCAACAGATGCGGACGCTGGACAGTTCAAGTACGTTCAGTTTAGTGACCACAATATCGCCCCAGTCAAGGCAGAACATTTCCATATCTTCTTTGGAGGTACTAGCCAAGAAGCCCTCTTTGAAGAGATGGATAACTGGCCAACCTACTACCCAGATAACCTATCTGGCCAAGAAATCGCCCAAGAAATGTTGGCGCATTGATGCAAGAGAGAATCCCGCAAATCTGCGGGATTTTTTACTGGAAATGATTAGGTTGTTAGGTATTATAGTACCACAGTTGTGCTGTTCACAATGTGATAAAAAGGTCATTTTCTACTGGCTGATTCTCACTAGCTGGCGAATGCAAAAGCTACGATTGTACAAATTATAGAATCTTTTCAGGGGATTTAGGAAGGGAGCTTAGTCATATTGACGCTGCTATCGCTTTTTGTTATAGTCAAAGAGAGAGCGGTCTGGAACAATAGTTTATTCACAGTCTGTGGATAAGTCTAGGGGAAAATGACATACAACTCAGGGTGTTGAAGTATCCTGAAAATAGTTCCGTATGTTAGTGAATTTCTGGAAAGCTAGTATAAACCTTAGTACAGAGCTATTTGACAAAGGGCTGTTTAGGGTGACAGGTGAGCTAGAGACTGAAAAAACTAGTTTTTAGGTATGTTTTCTTATCCACAAGTTGTGGATAACTTTGTGAACAAGAGAAAGAGATACGAGATGATGACGAACATAAAACCACATGGAGCATTACCAAGTCAGGCCCAGCTAGTTTATTTAGAGGATAAACTAGCTGCCTTTATCCATTTTGGTCCCAATACCTTTTATGACCAAGAATGGGGAAGTGGGCAAGAGGATCCCAAGCGTTTTAACCCGACCAAGTTGGATGCGCGTGAATGGGTTCGAGTGCTTAAAGAAACGGGTTTTAAAAAGCTGATTTTGGTAGTTAAGCACCACGATGGTTTTGTGCTCTATCCGACAGCACATACAGATTATTCGGTCAAGGCTAGCCCTTGGAGGGATGGAAAGGGGGACTTGCTCCTTGAAGTTTCCCAGGCTGCAACTGAGTTTGACATGGATATGGGGGTTTATTTATCTCCTTGGGATGTCCATAGTCCCTTCTATCATGTGGACCGAGAAGCAGACTACAATGCCTATTATCTGGCTCAGTTGAAGGAAATCTTATCAAATCCTGACTATGGGAATGCTGGTAAGTTCGCTGAGGTTTGGATGGATGGTGCTCGAGGGGAAGGGGCCCAGCAGGTCAACTATGAGTTTGAGAATTGGTTTGAAACCATTCGTGACTTGCAGGGCGATTGTTTGATTTTCTCAACTGAAGGAACTAGTATTCGCTGGATTGGGAATGAACGAGGCTATGCAGGGAATCCCTTGTGGCAAAAGGTCAAGCCAGACCAGTTGGGGACAGAGGCGGAATTAGATTATCTACAGCACGGAGACCCCTTTGGGACGCTATTTTCAATCGGTGAGGCAGATGTTTCTCTTCGGCCGGGCTGGTTTTACCATGAGGATTAGGATCCCAAGTCTCTTGAGGAATTGGTCGAAATCTACTTTCACTCAGTGGGGCGGGGAACCCCTCTCTTACTCAATATTCCGCCAAACCAAGATGGACTCTTTGACGAAAAGGATATCCAGCGTCTCTATGAATTTGCTGCCTACCGTGACGAGCTCTATAAAGAGGATTTGGCTTTGGGAGCCAAGGTATCTGGTCCTGCTCTATCACCAGACTATGCCTGTCATCATCTGACAGATGGGCTGGAGGCTAGTTCTTGGGCAAGTGATGCAGAGTTGCCAATCCAATTAGAGCTCGATTTAGGGGCACTTAAAACTTTTGATGTGATTGAGTTAAGAGAAGATTTGAAGTTGGGGCAACGCATCGCTGCTTTTCATGTTCAGGTAGAGTTGGATGGTGTCTGGCAGGAGTTTGGTTCTGGTTATACTGTTGGCTACAAACGTCTCTTACGAGGATCAGTCGTTGAGGCGCAGAAGATACGTGTGACCATTACAGAGGCACAGGCTTTGCCTTTGTTAACCAAGATTTCACTCTATAAAACACCTACCTTGTCGAAAAAAGAAGCTGTTCAGCAACTAGAGTTTTCAGAAAAAAGTCTGGCTGTGACCAAGGGAGAAAATGTCCACTTTACAGTGAAGCGCATAGAATTTAGCAGTCCTTTAGAAGCTAAGATTTCGATTCAACCAGGGACAGGTGTGCATGGTGTCGCCTATCGGGACGAGATTCAAGTCCTTACGTTTCAAGCTGGTGAGACTGAAAAAAGGCTAACGCTACCAACCTTGTATTTTGCAGGAGATAAAAGCTTAGATTTTTATCTGAATTTGACAGTAGATGGTCAGCTGGTTGACCAGCTTCAGGTCCAAGTTTCATAAAAGAAGAACCTTTGCGCGATGCAAAGGTTCTTTTGGTTATGAGTGATTTGGCAACCAGCTAAGTGTAAAGGTTAGTTGCTCAGCTTTCAAGAGGTCTTGGTGTTGAATGCTAGATACTATGGTCTTGTCCAATCGGCATTCTTTGACAAAGTTGAAATGGCTGTGGTTTTGCTCGGCATGGATATCCAGCCATTTATTTTTCTTAGCTAGGTAGATACGGAGATGGTCAAAGAGAGGAATTCCGAGATCGTAACTTGGTTTGCCTGGACAGGTCGGGTAGAATCCAAGAGCTGACCAGATATACCAAGCAGAGAGACTGCCATTGTCCTCATCGCCAGGATAGGCTTCCCAGCTTGGGTGAAAGGCTTTCTGACGCAAGGTTTTGATGAGTAGAGCAGTGTAGTCAGGGTAGTCGCTGTAGCGAAAGAGATAAGGGATGTGGAAGCTCGGTTGGTTGGAAATGGCGATTTGCCCAAAAGGAGCGGTAGCCATCTCGCTCATCTCGTGAATCTCGTAACCATAGCCGGTGGTTTCAAAGAGAGGAGCGTCCTGACAGGCTTTCAATAGATAATTGCTGAAGGCTTCTTTTCCACCCATAAGCTGGATTAAGCCTGGGATGTCGTGGAGGACGCCTAAAGTCGCTTGAATGGCAGAGCATTCGGCGTAGTCGCGTCCCCAACTATAAGGGGAGAAGTCAGGACGGAAGTTGCCTTGGCTGTCTCGCGCACGCATGTAACCTGTCTCAGCGTCAAATAGATGCTTGTAATTTTGTGACGAAGCCTTATAAGTCTGGGCGATGTCATTCTGACCTTGTTTTTCGGCACAGCTGGCGATGCAAAAATCACTATAGGCGTAGTCTAGGGTGTGGCTGACGCTTTCGTGGTAGTCGGTAGAGAGGTAGCCCAGTTCTTGGTATTGGGTTAGTCCGTGGCGGCCATTGATGCCGAGAGGGTCGGACTTGCTGGCTGTTTCAAGCATGGCCTGGAGGAGTTCTTCTTCTAGGTCGGGGGCCATGTCCTTGCAGGCGCTATCTGCGATAATGCCGTCCAATAGAGTACCAGGCATCATACCACGTTCATCTGGGGCTAGCCATTTTGGAAGGAATCCAGTATCGCGGTAGCTATTGAGGAAACCTTCTAGAAAGCGGTGATAGTGTTCTGGTATGATAAGGGCAAAGAGGGGGAAGGTGGTGCGGAAGGTATCCCAGAAACCATTGTTGCTAAAGAGGACACCGGGCTTGACAGTACCAGTAGCCAGGTCCATGTGGATGGCTTGCCCTGATTCATCAACCTCATAAAAAGTCTGTGGGAAGAGGAAGAGTCTGTAAAGGCAGTGGTCAAAGAAGGTCCGGTCGGTTTCCCCTGTCTCCACGATATCAAAACGGTGGAGGAGATTTTCCCAGTTTGCTTGGGCATTTGCTTTACAGCTATCGAAGTCCGTTTGAGGTAGATTGAGCAGCGCTTGAGAAGGAGAAATAAAGGAAGTCGCTAGTTGAATCTCGGCATGGCTATCTGCGAAGTCAATCCGCCAGTCTCCGCTTTCTTGGTTGACAGCAAGAATATCCGTATTTATTTGTAGGGCGGTGAAGAGTATCAGTGGATTTTTATTGGTCTCTGTTTTGCCTTCTTGTCTTAGGGACAGAGTCCGCTTATCTACCTGCTCCACTGTCAGTTCATCTGCTGCGTGAAGATAGAGGGCGAGGGCTTTGCCTTGCTTTTGCTCTAGGCGCATAGAAGCGCCATAGCAAGTCGGTGTGAGCTGGGTTTCAATCTGATAGCGCAGAGAAAAGAGTTTCAAATAGTGAGGCTGGAAGCAAGCTTTATCTATATCATAAGAAGACTGGCGGTGAAAGAGACTGTCTCCCCCAAGCTGACCTGTGACAGGTGTCAGAAGGAGCCACGAGTAGTCCCCAATCCAAGGGCTGGGCTGGTGGGTTAAGCGAATCCCCTGAAAGATGGGCAGATGCGGATCGAAGAACCAAGCTCCCTCCTGGTCACTGGTCTGGGGCACAAAATAATTCATCCCAAAAGGCACGCCCGTGTAGGGCAGGGTATTTCCCCGAGAGAAGGCATGCTTGCTAGCAGTCCCAAAGCGGGTATCGATGGTTTCAAGTAGTGGTTTCATGGTATTTCCTTTAGCTGTTTTTCTACATTATATCAGAAAAATGAGGCCTTTAGATATGGGGTTCGAAAGTAAGCAATTTTGTAGAAAAATGACTATCATTTGTGTATGTATTTTCTGTCTCAAAAACTATATACTGAACATGAAACTTGTTTGAAAGAGGAAACTGCACGATGATTTATTCGAAAGAAATTGTTAGAAAATGGCTGGATGAAGTAGCGGAGCGGGCTAAGGACCATCCGGAGTGGGTGGATGTCTTCGAGCGTTGCTATACAGACACCTTGGACAATACGGTCGAGATTCTAGAAGATGGCTCAACTTTTGTCTTGACAGGGGATATTCCTGCTATGTGGCTTCGGGATTCGACAGCCCAACTCAGACCCTACCTGCACGTGGCTAAAAGAGATCCTCTCTTGCGTCAGACCATTGCAGGTTTGGTCAAGCGTCAGATGACTTTGGTGCTCAAGGATCCTTATGCCAATTCCTTCAATATTGAGGAAAACTGGAAGGGGCACCATGAGACTGATCACACAGAGCTTAATGGCTGGATTTGGGAGCGTAAGTATGAGGTGGACTCGCTTTGCTATCCTTTGCAGTTGGCTTATCTCCTTTGGAAAGAGACTGGCGAAACCAATCAGTTTGATGAAATTTTTGTCACAGCAACCAAGGAAATCCTTCATCTCTGGACGGTAGAGCAAGATCACAACAACTCTCCTTATCGTTTTATTCGGGATACAGACCGTAAGGAAGATACTCTGGTAAATGATGGTTTTGGTCCTGACTTTGCCCTGACAGGAATGACCTGGTCAGCCTTCCGACCAAGTGATGATTGTTGTCAGTATAGCTACTTGATTCCATCCAATATGTTTGCAGTCGTTGTCTTGGGTTATGTCCAAGAAATCTTTGCAGAACTAGACCTAGCTGATAGCCAAAACATCGTGGCAGACGCTAAACGTCTGCAAGCTGAGATTCAAGAAGGAATCGAAAACTACGCTTATACCTCCAACAGCAAGGGTGAAAAGATTTACGCCTTTGAAGTGGATGGTCTAGGAAATGCTAGCATCATGGATGATCCAAACGTACCAAGTTTGTTGGCTGCGCCTTATCTGGGCTACTGCGACATTGACGATGAGGTTTACCAAGCAACTCGTCGGACCATTCTGAGCCCTGAAAATCCATACTTCTACCAAGGAGAATACGCTAGCGGTCTCGGAAGTTCTCATACCTTCTATCGCTATATCTGGCCCATTGCCCTTTCTATCCAAGGCTTGACAACAAGAGATAAGGCAGAGAAGAAATTCTTGCTGGATCAGCTGGTTGCTTGCGATGGTGGTACAGGTGTTATGCATGAAAGCTTCCACGTGGATGACCCAACGCTTTACTCACGTGAATGGTTCTCTTGGGCCAACATGATGTTCTGTGAATTAGTCTTGGATTACTTGGATATTCGTTAAGGAGCGCGCTTTAGTTTCACCGATTCGTGTCAGAATCACACCTTTACATTTAAAACGTTAAAATTTAAATTTAGAATGAGGTTTTACTTCATGGAAAATGTTGTTGTACATATTATCTCACATAGTCACTGGGACCGTGAGTGGTACTTACCTTTTGAAAGCCACCGTATGCAGTTGGTGGAGTTGTTTGACAATCTCTTTGATCTCTTTGAAAATGACCCTGAGTTTAAGAGTTTCCACTTGGATGGACAAACCATTGTCCTGGATGACTACTTGGAAATTCGCCCTGAAAATCGCGACAAAGTCCAAGGTTACATCGACCAAGGCAAACTCAAAATTGGTCCCTTTTACATCTTGCAGGATGATTACTTGATTTCAAGTGAAGCCAACGTCCGCAATACCTTGATTGGTCAAGCAGAATGTGCAAAATGGGGCAAATCAACCCAGATTGGTTACTTCCCAGATACCTTTGGAAATATGGGACAAGCTCCCCAAATCCTTCAAAAATCAGGCATTCACGTGGCAGCCATTGGTCGTGGTGTCAAGCCGATTGGATTTGACAACCAAGTTCTCGAAGATGAGCAGTTCACATCCCAGTTTTCAGAAATGTACTGGCAGGGTGCAGACGGAAGTCGTGTCCTCGGTATCCTCTTTGCCAACTGGTATAGTAATGGGAATGAAATCCCAGTGGATAAAGACGAGGCCTTGACTTTCTGGAAACAAAAATTGTCAGACGTACGTGACTATGCTTCGACCAACCAATGGTTGATGATGAACGGATGTGACCACCAGCCTGTACAGCGAAATCTGAGTGAAGCCATTCGTGTGGCAAATGAACTCTTCCCAGATGTGACCTTTGTGCATAGTTCATTTGACGACTATATCCACGCAGTAGAAAGTGCTCTGCCGGAGCAACTATCTACGGTTACAGGTGAGTTGACCAGTCAAGAAACAGATGGCTGGTACACACTTGCCAATACTTCTTCATCCCGTATTTACCTTAAACAAGCTTTCCAAAAAAACAGTAACTTGCTAGAACAAGTGGTGGAACCATTGACGGTCATCACTGGCGGCCACAACCACAAGGACCAGTTGACCTATGCTTGGAAAGTCCTTCTACAAAATGCACCCCATGATAGTATCTGTGGCTGTAGTGTGGACGAGGTTCACCGTGAGATGGAGACACGTTTTGCTAAGGTCAATCAAGTCGGAAACTTTGTGAAAACTAACCTTCTCAACGAGTGGAAGGGTAAAATTGCAACTCAGGAAGCTCAAAACGACCATCTCTTTACGGTTATCAATACAGGCTTGCATGACAAGGTTGATACTGTCAGCACAGTGATTGATGTGGCGACTTGTGATTTCAAAGAATTGCACCCAACAGAAGGCTATAAGAAGATGGCAGCCTTGACCTTGCCAAACTACCGTGTCGAAGACTTGGAAGGACATGCTGTAGAAGCGAAAATCGAAGATTTGGGAGCTAATTTTGAGTATGATTTACCAAAAGACAAGTTCCGTCAGGCTCGTATCGCTCGACAAGTGCGCGTGACAGTGCCGGTTCATCTGGCACCACTTTCTTGGACAACCTTCCAATTGCTTGAAGGAGAACAAGAACACCGTGACGGTATTTACCAAAATGGAGTGATTGATACGCCATTTGTAACGGTAAGTGTGGATGAAAACATCACAGTCTACGACAAGACAACTCATGAAGCTTATGAAGATGTTGTTCGCTTTGAAGACCGTGGTGACATCGGAAATGAGTACATCTACTTCCAACCAAAAGGAACAGAACCTATCTACGCCGAGCTGAAAGGCTATGAAGTTTTGGAAAATACAGCTCGTTTTGCCAAGATTTTGCTCAAGCATGAATTGACAATTCCAGTAAGTGCAGACGAAAAATTGGATGCAGAACAAAGAGGCATCATCGAGTTTATGACGCGTGAAGCTGGGCGCTCAGAAGAATTGACAAGCATTCTTCTTGAAACAGAGATGACCGTCTTTGTTGACAATCCACAAATTCGTTTCAAGACTCGCTTTACTAACACAGCCAAGGACCACCGTATCCGTCTCTTGGTTAAGACTCATAACACTCGTCCAAGCAATGACTCTGAAAGTATCTATGAGGTGGTGACAAGACCAAACAAACCAGCTGCTTCTTGGGAAAATCCTGAAAATCCACAACACCAACAAGCCTTTGTCAGCCTTTATGATGATGAAAAAGGGGTGACGGTGGCTAATAAAGGACTGCACGAGTATGAAATCCTTGGAGATGACACTATTGCAGTGACCATTCTTCGTGCCTCAGGTGAGTTAGGAGACTGGGGTTACTTCCCAACACCAGAGGCTCAGTGCTTGCGCGAGTTTGAAGTCGAGTTTGCTCTGGAATGCCACCAAGCAGGGGAACGCTTCTCAGCTTTCCGTCGTGCCAAAGCCTTTCAAACACCATTCACTAGTCTTCAGGTCGCTAAACAAGAAGGAAGTGTGGCAGCGACTGGCAGCCTCTTGAGCCATGCGGCGCTCAGCTTACCACAAGTCTGCCCGACAGCCTTTAAGGTAGCTGAAAATGAAGAAGGATATGTTTTCCGTTACTACAATATGAGCCAAGAAAATGTGCGCATATCTGAACACCAACAAACCATTCTTGACTTACTTGAGCGACCATATCCAGTTCATTCAGGACTCTTAGCACCACAAGAAATTCGCACAGAATTGATCAAAAAAGAAGACATTTAACAGTTTTAAAGTGTTTGATAACTAATACTATGAGATAGAAAGGAGGGGCGAAAGAGTAAGGACTAACTACTGATTCGCCCCTTTTTATGGGAAGAACAATGACCATTGCAACGATTGATATCGGAGGGACTGGGATTAAGTTTGCCAGTCTGACTCCTGATGGGAAAATATTGGATAAGACAAGCATCCCAACTCCAGAAAGTTTGGAGGATCTACTAGCTTGGCTAGACCAACGCTTGTCAGAACAAGATTATAGTGGGATCGCCATGAGTGTTCCAGGCGCGGTCAATCAAGAAACAGGTGTGATTGAGGGAATCAGTGCCGTGCCTTATATTCATGGCTTTTCTTGGTATGAAGCTCTTGCTCATCATCAACTCCCTGTCCATCTAGAAAATGACGCCAACTGTGTTGGACTTAGTGAACTGCTGGCTCACCCAGAGATTGAAAATGCAGCCTGTGTCGTTATTGGGACAGGAATTGGCGGAGCTATGATTATCAATGGAAAACTTCACCGAGGTCGTCATGGCTTGGGAGGAGAGTTTGGCTATATGACAACCATTGCACCTGCTGAAAAACTCAACAACTGGTCGCTACTAGCCTCTACAGGAAACATGGTTCGCTACGTAATTGAAAAATCTGGTCAGACTGACTGGGATGGTCGCAAGATTTACCAAGAGGCCGCAGCAGGCAATGCTCTCTGTCAAGAAGCTATTTTGCGCATGAACCGCAATCTGGCGCAAGGTTTGCTCAATATTCAGTATCTGATTGATCCAGATGTCATTAGTCTGGGTGGCTCTATCAGCCAAAACCCTGATTTTATCCAAGGCGTCAGGAAGGCTGTCGATAACTTTGTCGAGACCTACGAAGAATACACGGTCGCACCAGTTATCCAGGCCTGCACCTATCACGCAGATGCCAATCTCTACGGTGCCCTTGTCAACTGGCTACAGGAGGAAAATCAATGGTAAGATTTACAGGACTTAGTCCCAAACAAACTCAGGCAATCGACTTGCTAACAAAGCATATCTCTTTACCAGATGTGGAAGTTGCAGTCGCTCAGTCTGACCAAGCCTCTATCTCTATCAAGGGTGAGGTAGGACACTATCAACTAACCTATCGCAAACCTCACCAACTCTATCGCGCCTTGTCCTTATTGGCAACAGCTCTGGAAGAAGGGGGTAAGGTCGAGATTGAGGAGCAGGCAGCTTATGAAGATTTGGCCTATATGGCAGACTGTTCTCGAAATGCAGTTTTGAATGTCGCTTCTGCCAAGCAGATGATTGAGGTTTTGGCACTCATGGGCTACTCAACATTTGAGCTTTACATGGAAGACACCTACCAGATTGAGGGGCGGCCTTATTTTGGTTACTTCCGTGGGGCTTATTCAGCTGAAGAGTTACAGGAAATCGAAGCCTACGCTCAGCAGTTTGACATGACCTTTGTGCCCTGCATTCAGACCTTGGCCCACTTGTCGGCCTTTGTCAAATGGGGTGTCAAGGAAGTGCAGGAACTTCGTGATGTAGAGGACATTCTCCTCATTGGAGAAGAAAAGGTTTATGACCTGATTGATGGCATGTTTGCCACTCTATCTAAACTGCAGACTCGCAAGGTCAATATCGGGATGGACGAAGCCCATTTGGTTGGTTTGGGGCGCTACCTCATTTTGAACGGTGTTGTGGACCGTAGTCTCCTCATGTGCCAACACTTGGAGCGCGTATTAGATATTGCTGACAAGTATGGTTTCCATTGTCAGATGTGGAGTGATATGTTCTTCAAACTCATGTCAGCGGATGGCCAGTACGATCGTGACGTGGAAATTCCAGAGGAAACGCGTGTCTACCTCGACCGACTTAAAGATCGTGTAACCTTGGTTTACTGGGATTATTATCAGGACAGCGAGGAAAAATACAACCGCAATTTCCGCAATCACCACAAGATTAGCCAAGATATTGCCTTTGCAGGTGGTGCTTGGAAGTGGATCGGTTTTACGCCCAACAACCATTTCAGCCGTCTCATCGCTGTAGAAGCCAACAAAGCCTGCCGCGCCAATGATATCAAAGAAGTGATTGTGACGGGTTGGGGGGACAATGGTGGAGAAACTGCTCAGCTCTCTATTCTACCAAGTCTGCAAATCTGGGCAGAACTCAGCTACCGCAATGACCTAGACCGTTTGTCTGCTCACTTCAAGACCAATACAGGTCTATCAGTTGAGGAATTCATGCAGATCGACCTAGCCAACCTCTTGCCAGACCTGCCAGATAATCTCAGTGGTATCAATCCCAACCGCTATGTCTTTTATCAGGATGTTCTCTGTCCGATTCTTGACAGACACATGACACCTGAACAGGACAAACCACACTTCGCTCAGGCAGCTGAGATTCTCTCTGACATTAAAGAAAAAGCTGGGAACTATGCTTATCTCTTTGAAACTCAGGCCCAGTTGAACCAGATTTTAAGCAGTAAAGTGGATGTGGGACGACGCATTCGTCAGGCCTACCAAGTAAACGATAAAGAAAGTCTGAGAGAAATCGCAAGACAAGAATTACCAAAACTTAGAAGCGAGATTGAAAACTTCCATGCCCTCTTTAGCCACCAATGGTTGAAAGAAAACAAGGTCTTTGGTTTGGATACGGTTGATATCCGTATGGGCGGACTCTTGCAACGCATCAAGCGAGCAGAAAGCCGTATCGAAGCCTATCTGTCTGATCAGATTGACCGCATCGACGAGCTAGAAGTTGAAATCCTACCATTTACTGATTTCTACGCAGACAAGGATTTCGCAGCAACTACGGCCAACCATTGGCATACTATTGCGACAGCTTCGACGATTTATACGACTTAGGCATTTTTTCCGAGTCAGAGTGTTTCTCGTGAAACCTATTTCTTATAAAAAACTTCTCCACAAAAAATAATTTGTGGAGTTTTTTCTATAATTAGTAGTTTAACCTAGCCTTCAAATAGGAGTATACTAATAATGTAATCGTTATCAAACCTAAAAATTCGATGAAATCAGTTTTTAGGAATAAAAAGGGAGGAAATTATGAAAAAGTTTTCAAAGACCTTGAGAGATAACTGGATCTTTCTCTTGATGGTTTTACCAGGGGCACTCTGGTTGATTCTATTCTTTTACATTCCAGTATTTGGGAATGTGGTCGCCTTTAAAGACTACCATATGACCAGTAATGGTTTCATAGATAGTATCGTGAATAGTAAATGGGTCGGGTTAGATAATTTCAGATTCTTGTTCAGTTCAAAAGATGCCTTTATCATCACTCGTAATACCGTTCTCTACAATCTCGGCTTTATCTTTATCGGTTTGATTGTATCAGTAGGGATTGCCATCATCCTCAGCGAGCTTCGCTCTAAGAGAATGGTTAAGATTTTCCAAACGTCTATGTTGTTCCCTTACTTCCTGTCATGGGTTATTATCAGTTTCTTTACAGATGCCTTCCTAAACATTGACAAAGGGGTCTTCAACCATTTCCTAACATCCATTGGCATGAAGGAAGTCAACTTCTACGCTGACTTAGGCATTTGGCCATACCTTCTCCTTTTCCTAGGTATTTGGAAAGGCTTTGGATATAGCAGTGTCATGTACTATGCGACGATCATGGGAATTGACCCAACCTACTACGAAGCAGCAACAGTGGACGGGGCGAGCAAGTGGCAACGTATTCGCAACGTAACCATTCCTCAGTTGACTCCACTTGTGACAGTTTTGACTATCCTTGCAGTCGGAAATATCTTCCGTGCAGACTTTGGTCTCTTCTATCAAATCCCACACAATGCTGGTCAGCTTTACAATGTAACCAACGTTTTGGACGTATATGTCTTTAATGGTTTGACTCAGACAGCAGATATCGGTATGGCTTCAGCAGCCGGTCTTTACCAATCCGTTGTCGGTTTGATTCTGGTTATCCTATCAAACTTGCTTGCAAGACGAGTCGATCCAAACTCAGCTTTGTTCTAGAAAGGAGGAGAATATGGCAGAAAAGAAAATTAAAAAAGAAAAAATCGATAATGTCGGCATTCACTCCTTCAGTAAGAAAGCAGATATCTTCTTTAGTATCATCTCTGGTTTGATCGCTCTTTCTTGTATCTTGCCCTTTATCTTCGTTATCATCATTTCGGTGACAGATGAAAAGAGCATCCTCCAGTATGGATATAGCTTTTTCCCTTCGAAATTTGGTGTAGATGGATTCCAGTTCCTAGCTCAGTTTAAAGATAAGATCCTCCAAGCGCTCTTTATCTCAGTTTTTGTAACCGTAGTCGGAACAGTGACCAACGTCTTCATTACAACCACTTATGCCTACGCCATCTCACGTACAACCTTTAAGTACCGCAGATTCTTCACGATTTTCGCTCTTCTCAGTATGTTGTTCAATGCTGGTTTGGTACCAGGCTATATCGTGGTCACTCGCCTGCTGCAACTTGGTGATACCGTTTGGGCCTTGATTGTTCCAATGCTTCTCTCACCATTCAACATCATCTTGATGCGTTCCTTCTTCAAGAAGACCATTCCAGAAGCCATTCTCGAATCTGCTCGTATCGATGGTGCCAGTGAAGCTCGGATCTTCTTCCAGATTTGTTTGCCATTGTCACTTCCAGGTATCGCAACCATCACGCTTTTGACAGCTCTTGGTTTCTGGAACGACTGGTTCAACGCCCTTCTTTACATCAAGAGTGACAACTTGTATCCATTGCAATATTTGCTCATGCAAATTCAGCAAAATATGGACTACATTGCAAAAGCAGTCGGCCTATCTGGCCAACTGGGAGTTGCTCTACCGAAAGAAACAGGTCGTATGGCCATGGTTGTGGTTGCAACCCTTCCAATCGCGATTCTGTATCCATTCTTCCAACGCTACTTTGTTAAAGGGTTGACAATCGGTGGTGTGAAAGAATAGCACTTGCTGAGAAACACCGTTTCTCCCTTCCCAACTTCATCTTAGTGACTGAAGTTACAAATCATTAAATCGTTTATAAGTTTAAAAATAAAAAAAGGAGTTTTTATCATGAAAAACTGGAAAAAATATGCTTTTGCATCTGCTAGCGTAGTCGCTTTGGCTGCTGGTCTTGCTGCTTGTGGAAACCTTACAGGTAACAACAAAAAAGCTGCTGATACTACTTCAGGTGAAAAACCTGTAATCAAAATGTACCAAATCGGTGACAAACCAGACAACTTGGATGAATTGCTAGAAAATGCAAACAAAATCATCGAAGAAAAAGTCGGTGCTAAATTGGATATCCAATACCTCGGATGGGGTGACTATGATAAGAAAATGTCAGTTATCACATCATCTGGTGAAAACTATGATATCGCATTTGCATCTAACTATGTCGTAAATGCTCAAAAAGGTGCTTATGCTGACTTGACAGAATTGTATAAAAAAGAAGGAGCAGAGCTTTACAAAGCACTTGACCCAGCTTACATCAAAGGGAACACTGTAAACGGTAAGATCTATGCAGTACCAGTTGCAGCTAACGTTGCATCATCTCAAAACTTTGCCTTCAACGGAACTCTTCTTGCTAAATACGGTATCGATATTTCAGGTGTAACTTCATACGAAACACTTGAGCCAGTCTTGAAACAAATCAAAGAAAAAGCTCCAGATGTAGTACCATTTGCGGTTACGAAGAACTTTATCCCATCTGATAACTTTGACTACCCAGTACCAAACGGACTTCCATTTGTTATCGACCTTGAAGGAGACACTACTAAGATCGTAAACCGTTACGAAGTGCCTCGTTTCAAAGAACATTTGAAGACTCTTCACAAATTCTATGAAGCTGGATACATTCCAAAAGACGTAGCAACAAGCGACACTTCATTTGACCTTCAACAAGATACTTGGTTCGTTCGTGAAGAAACAGTAGGACCAGCTGACTACGGTAACAGCTTGCTTTCACGTGTTGCGAACAAAGACATCCAAATCAAACCAATCACTAACTTTATCAAGAAAAACCAAACAACACAAGTTGCTAACTTTGTTATCTCAAACAACTCTAAGAACAAAGAAAAATCAATGGAAGTGTTGAACCTCTTGAACACGAACCCAGAACTCTTGAACGGTCTTGTTTACGGTCCAGAAGGCAAGAACTGGGAAAAAATTGAAGGTAAAGAAAACCGTGTACGCGTCCTTGATGGCTACAAAGGAAATACTCACATGGGTGGATGGAACACTGGTAACAACTGGATTCTTTACATCAACGAAAACGTTACAGACCAACAAATCGAAGATTCTAAGAAACAATTGGCAGAAGCTAAAGAATCTCCAGCACTTGGATTCATCTTTAACACTGACAATGTGAAATCTGAAATCTCAGCAATTTCTAACACAATGCAACAATTCGATACAGCTATCAACACTGGTACTGTAGACCCAGATAAAGCTATTCCAGAATTGATGGAAAAATTGAAATCTGAAGGTGCCTATGAAAAAGTATTGAACGAAATGCAAAAACAATACGACGAATTCTTGAAAAACAAAAAATCATAAGCTCGATTGATTTCGTGTATTCATTCCTAATTCCTAAAAATGTGATCACTGCCTTCCTTAGTTCTCTAGGGGAGGTAGTGATTTTTAGGATGTAAAAATGAAAACAGTGGTTCTGAGGGTTTATGCGATGTGATACACATACATCTATAGGGGATTTATTATGAAAAAATATCGTCTTCTTTTCAAAATGAGTGCTGTCTTCTCTTACCTATTTTTCGTATTTGGCCTTTCCCAGCTGACGCTTATTGTCCAAAACTATTGGCAATTTTCTTCCCAGATTGGCAATTTCTTCTGGATTCAAAATATCTTGAGTTTGCTATTTATCGGAGTCATGATTTGGATTCTGGTTAAGACAGGCCATGGTTATCTCTTTCGCATTCCAAGAGCAAAATGGCTTTGGTATTCGATTTTGACAGTATTAGTGGTAGTGCTCCAGATCTCTTTTAACGTTCAGACAGCTAAACATGTTCAGTCAACTGCTGAAGGTTGGGCTGTATTGATTGGTTATAGTGGGACTAACTTTGCAGAGCTAGGTATCTATATAGCCCTGTTCTTTCTGGTTCCACTGATGGAAGAATTGATCTATAGGGGTTTGTTGCAACATGCTTTCTTTAAACATTCGCGATTTGGCCTTGATTTGCTTCTTCCTTCCATTTTGTTTGCTCTTCCTCATTTTTCAAGTCTGCCTAGTCTGTTAGATATTTTCGTTTTTACAACATCTGGAATCATCTTTGCTGGTTTGACCCGCTATACCAAGAGCATCTATCCTTCCTATGCAGTGCATGTGATCAATAATATTGTAGCGACCTTGCCATTTTTGCTGACTTTTTTACATAGGGTGTTTGGGTAAAATACTGGCTGGAGAGTTAGGAATGATAGTTTTTCAATTTATAAGCGAATTTCAGGAGGAAAATGAGAATGACACCATTAAAATGGTTTGCTGGAGGAAGTGAAAGACGTTGTGAAGCGATGACCATCATTGATTATCTATTGGAAGATATAAAGGATGTGCCTCAACTTACTCCCTTGAAAAATCAGTTAGTGATTTATAAAAAACGATTAGAGGATGATGGGACCTCTACTCCATTTATTCTGAGCCAAATGAATGTTGACATCTCACGTGTGTTGATTGAAAATAAGCTGGGTTTGTCAGAAAGTCAAGTTAAGCAAATCAAAAAATTGAGAGAATTATCTGCGATTCGCTATGGTTACTGATGAAGTGCAGGGGCAGGACTCTTTCTACAATTTCCGGTCAAATAAATTGCATTCGTTTTCCCAAGTGGGTATACTAGTATAGTTGAATGAAAAATTCTGAAAATTTAAGAATAGAAAAGAGAACAAATCTTATGGCAAAAGATATTCGTGTCTTACTTTACTACCTTTATACTCCAATTGAAAACGCAGAGCAATTTGCGGCAGATCACTTGGCTTTCTGTAAATCAATCGGTCTCAAAGGCCGTATCCTAGTCGCTGACGAGGGAATCAACGGAACCGTTTCAGGTGACTACGAAACAACTCAAAAATACATGGACTACGTTCACAGCCTCCCAGGAATGGAAGACCTCTGGTTCAAGATTGACGAAGAAAGTGAACAAGCCTTCAAGAAGATGTTTGTTCGCTACAAGAAAGAAATTGTCCACCTTGGTTTGGAAGACAACGACTTTGACAACGACATCAACCCACTTGAAACGACGGGTGCTTACTTGTCTCCAAAAGAGTTCAAAGAGGCCCTTCTTGACGAAGATACAGTGGTCCTTGACACACGTAACGATTATGAGTACGACCTAGGACACTTCCGTGGGGCTATCCGCCCAGACATCCGCAACTTCCGTGAGTTGCCACAATGGGTCCGTGACAACAAGGAAAAATTCATGGATAAACGTGTCGTGGTTTACTGTACAGGTGGCGTTCGCTGTGAGAAATTCTCAGGCTGGATGGTCCGTGAAGGCTACAAAGATGTCGGCCAATTGCATGGAGGAATCGCAACTTACGGTAAAGACCCAGAAGTCCAAGGTGAGCTTTGGGATGGGAAAATGTACGTCTTTGACGAGCGTATCGCCGTAGATGTTAACCATGTCAATCCAACCATCGTAGGGAAAGACTGGTTTGATGGAACACCATGTGAACGTTATGTCAACTGTGGAAATCCCTTCTGTAACCGTCGTATCCTAACATCAGAAGAAAATGAAGACAAGTACCTCCGTGGATGCTCACACGAGTGTCGTGTTCACCCACGCAACCGCTATGTTTCAGAAAATGAATTGACACAAGCAGAAGTAATCGAGCGCCTAGCAGCTATCGGTGAAAGCTTGGATCAAGTCGCTACTGTATAACATCAAACAGCTCCTCAGGGGCTGTTTTTCTATGCTTTTTATCTAAAAATCTTAAATTTGTTTCTGTATCTTTCAGGAAAATAGGGTATACTGTATGTAAACGATTTCAAAGGAGGCCAGTTATGGCGAAAACATTTTTTATCCCAAATAAAGAAAGCATTCTAGGACAACAGGAGGTTTTGACTGCTAAGTCCATCTTAGCTTTGGTAGAGGGCTTAGAGTCACACAGTTATGATGCTGTCTATCTCCGTCAGCCCCTCAATCGTCTCGAGTATATCGAGTGTGGGATTGTAGGCCAGTCGCAATTTCTCTTTAAGGTGAACTATGCGGATAGTCGAAAAGGCTATCAAGTGGTGATTCCAGACTTCCTTACTAGAGCGGACTGGGAGATTGTAGAAGTTCTCCTCCAAGCCCTATCGAGCAAGTTGGGGCAAGTGGTAGAAGGGCTAGAAGACTTTGACTTTGAAGCTTATTTCCGACAAATAGTTCAGAATTATCTAGCTGACAAAGCGGCTCGTCTAGTATACTGCCAAGGGCTCTTGTCCCCTATCTATCTCAACAAGGAATACCTCGAGAGCTTTTTGGTTGAGGATGGATTGGCACGTTTTGAAGAGCTGGTCAAGAAGGTTCAAGGCTCTGATGCCTACCTTGCCAGTGTGAAATTTTACCCAGATGCTCAGGGAAAGGTACACGGTATCTATCACCTAGCCCAGGGAGTCAAGACGATTTTGCCAAAGGAACCCTTTGTACCGGCGCACTATACGGAGCAGCTGGCAGGCAAGAATCTTGTTTGGGAGATTGACCTAGTGACGATTTCTGGTGATGGCTCAAAAGCAGAAGACTATGAAGCCATCGCTCGCTTGGATTATGAAAAATTCCTAGAGTCACTACCAACAGCATTTTACCATCAACTAGATGCCAATCAATTGGAAGTACAAGCCATTTTGGGAAAAGATTTTGAGGAATTGGCAAGCATCGAGTAGACCTTGTCCAAAAAAGAGTAAGCATAAAAATCCCTGTCATTAACAAATGGCAGGGATTTTGGTTAAAAGAATGTCAGGATGCGAAGGTAGTCCACTGTCAGCGCAAGCTCTGCAATGAAGAAGGGTAAGAGAATGGCGCCATCAAGTAAGACAGCGAGCAAGAATCGATAAAATGGGTCCAGGCTACTGGTCTTACTTGGCTTGCTAATCACAAAGAGATTCCCAAGGGCAAAGATGGCCATGCTTAGAAGAGTGAGGATGCCAGCAAATCGTATGCCACCAAAGAGTGCAAAGAAACTTGCTAGAGCTGTTAGGACAAGTGGGATAGCAAAGAGTCTGCTATACCGATCGAAGGCTTCTTGGAATGTGAAGTCGCTCTCCTGATCCAGCACACGTCGGACAGTAAAGCCTCCCAGAATGATGGAAAAGTAAAATAGAGCGCTAGCGACCAAGATGGAGAGTCCAGCAAAGAGATTTAAAGGAGGGAGCTGGTTAGGTAAACTATTGGCAATAGATGCCATATAGCCGTAGTAGAGGTGCTTGATATGATAGATACTAAAGAAAAGATTAATCGAAGACAGCAAGGTGAGTAGGGCAAAGACACTATAACGGTGCCTTTGGTCCGTAGTTTTGCTGGTAGTTGGTTCTTGGATAGCATCCAGTAGCCAAGTCCAAAACAGTGCGATTTCTTCTTTGAATCTGGCTGTTTTACGAGGGTCAATATCTGGGATATAGGGGCTTTCTAAAGCCTTGCTGAGGATACTTTTCTCTTTGGCAGGGTTTTCTTGCTTGTGTTCCTCTTCAGCTTTCCCTTGTCCCTCTTCCTCGGTTTGGGTTTCCTCAGTCATTTCGGGAGCTTCCTCCTCATGCCTTTCCATCTCTTTAGGTGAGACAGGAGTTTCTTCGCTTGCTTGTGGTTCAGTCTCCACAGTTTCCGAAGTCTCTGGTTGGTCGGGCTGGATTTCCGATTTCGTCTGAGCTGATTTCTTCTCAAGATCGGCGCTTTCAAACCATTCTTGTGTCATGGTGGAACCTCCTTTTTTATGGTCGTTTTCTATTTTTAGATTAGCAGATGAAAGCGTTTTTGTCAATGGTTTCTAGATGGAGCAGAGTGCTCCTCTTTAGGTAGGTAGATATCCTGGTTTGCTTTTGCAATGAGTAAATCCTTGATACCTGCTTTTTCGGTTTTATAAGGGTTGGCAAGTACATTCTCTTTTTGTCCACGATGTTCTTCTTTGGGTTGACGATAGATACCACCATGCTGAGAAGAAATTTCTAGATTGATACGGTCGGTCTCTTTCTGGGAGAGAATGAGTGTTAGAGTGGAATGGGCCTCTAGCTCAACCTTACCGTGAACATGAATATTTTCAGCATAGATGTGTCCCCCCTCCGTCTTGACCTGACTATCTGTCAGTTCGGTATCAAAGATATTGATGATATGGGGTGTCATTAGTGTGCTGTTCTTGATAGAACTTTCTGTTAGTCTTAAGAGATAGCCTTTTGTTTTAATTGTCGCATTTTCAAGATTGGCTTGACGAATATTAGTTTGTCCACGATTGGCTGAAATGGTGATTGCTTGCAGCTTTCTTCCTTTCGGTAGGGAGAGAATGACTTCGTCAAAACGGTGAGAATAACTGCTGGCAATACGAAGTAGACCTTCGATTCCTGAACCTAGAAAGCGATGTTGGGAGGCTTGTTTGTCAGTGACGCTCAGTGTTTTGTCACTCATGCCAGTAGTCAGATCGTGACGACCAGACACGGAAGGATGATAGGTGATATGGATCTTGTCATCTACAGACTCTGTGATGGTTAGGCTATGTTCTTCAAGGGTCAAATCAAGTTTTTCCACTTCACTTCCAAAGGTAACTTCTTCGATACGATTGTCATAGACGGGGTCTTTTGACATGGCAAGCAAACTTTGAATACCATTGGACTGGGCGCCTACAATGATCATGATAAAACCGAGGATTGTAGAAACCACACCAAAGATGAGAAATCCTTTTGTCAATTTACGCATGTCTGTCACCTCTCTTTCCTTTTTTAAGAATCCATTGCACCAAGCGGACGATTAGGAGGCCAAAGAAACGAGCTACATAGGAGATACCTAGTAGAACAAGAGAAGAAGCACCGATAGAAAGCAAACCGGCCCCGAAAATCAAAATAAAGGCAGATTTGGCTTCGACCAGAACACTAAAGCTCTCTATGATAAAGAGTCCACCTAACAGGATACCCGTCACCGAAACGGTGAAAAAGGCTAGAATGACGGAGGCAGCTGCGATAAAAATACCGATGATGGCCATGAGGATGCCGATCCCGACCGGAATTCCGATAGGAGCTACTAGCAGGGCCAGGAGGGCAATATGTAGCAGTTGGCGGTCGTTCTTTTGAGCAGGGCCTTCATTGACTTTTTTATCGAGAAGATCAGAGAGGACATCATGGGCAGCTTCTTTTGGAGTTCCCAGACTGGCAATGAGTTCCTCTTCGCCCTTTGGACCTGCATCGTCAAATAGTTCCTTAAAGTAGTCCATAGCTTCAATGCGGTCAGCTTCAGGCAGTTTATGGAGATAGGTTTCTAACTGAGTCAGATAGTCAGTTCTTGTCATGGCGGATACTCCCTTCTATGATGCCGTTGACGGTGTCGGTATAGAGCGTCCACTCTTCCTTTAGAGTAACGAGTTGCTCTACGCCCCGATTGGTCAAGGAGTAGTATTTGCGCATACGCCCCTGAAACTCTCTAGAGTAGGTGGTCAGAAAGCCACTGGCTTCCAATTTTTTGAGAATAGGATAGAGCGTAGATTCTTTGATATTGGCGATGAGCTTAATGGTTTGACTAATCTCATAACCATAAGAATCCCCCTGCTCCAGTACAGCCAAGATGAGAAACTCGATCAAGGCAGAGGATGTTGGGAAGTACATGGGAAACCTCCTTTATATTATATAAAAATTTTATATATACTCTTTTCAAATATATTGTATCTCAATATGAAAGCCCTGTCAAGAAATATGTGTAAAAATTTTGCATATAAAAAACTCCTAGTAAAAACTAGAAGTTTAGAGGATGTTGTCCGCCCGATCCGCCATAAAGAGCGAGACAGTCATGATGATATCGATGGCTAGAAGGGCAAGGACAGCTGGGATCCAAGATTGAAAAAGTTCAAAACTATAACCAAACAAGGCAGGTCCAAAAGCAGCTAAGATGTAGCCCCCTGTTTGCGCTAGTCCTGATAGCTGAGCTGTCTTTTCAGGAGAACTGGTTTTAAGAGAAAAGCAAACCATGAGGTAGGGGAAGAGGGCACTGCAGGCCGTTCCAATCAAGAGATGGACGACTAACCAGTAGAGGAAATTATTGGTTGGATACAAGAGCATGGCAATTCCTGTCATCCCAGAGAAGGAAATGATTGCCAGCATGATTCGACGGTGACCATCTGATAGACGAGTCGTCAGACTTGGAACAGTCATTGAAAAAGGAATGCTGATCAGTGAGAAGATAGAAGCCAGAAGAGCTGCATCACTATTAGAAATACCAGCACTAACAGCCATAGTTGGCAACCAGGTCATACTTGTATAAAAGAGCAAGGACTGAAGCCCGCCAAAGATAATGATAGCCCAGACATCTTTACTTTTTAGAATATTCTCTTTGACTTGCTTTTCTTTTTGGCTTTCTAGGTGGTGGTTGTGGCGATGATTTGGCAACCAGACTAGCAGAGTGACCAGACAGAGAAAGCTGAGAACGAGGATGAGTCCCTTCCAAGAACTAGCTTGGGTGATAGGGACCGAAAGATAAGAAGCGATGGCTGTCGAAATTCCCATGGCAGTGACATAGAGCGTTGTTAGGAAACTAATCTTTTGAGGCTGATTTGCTTGGATCATACTTGGGAGGAGTACATTGAAGATCGCAATGCTTGCTCCCACAATTAAGGTCCCTAGATAGAGAAGGGGAAGATTGAAAATCCGAATGACAGAGCCAACAGTTAAGAGGAGGAGACAGTAAGTAAAGAGATGTTCCAACCCGATTTTTTGTGCCAAGCGGCTTGCAAAAGCAGAGAAAAGAGCAAACATCAAGAGAGGGAGACTGGTTAAAATCCCAAGAGAGCTAACCTCCACTCCTAGTCCCTGAGCGATATCTCCTAAGATAGTTGGAAGAGCAGTAAAAGGAGAGCGTAAAACGGTCCCGATTAAGACAATTCCTAGAACAAAAAAGAGTGATTGTTTTTTCATAAAAACCTCAATAGGATGATTTTAATAACAGCTTATTTTAAGGTTTTTTCCTTATAATGTCAAGTAATGATAGCCAAGACAGATAAATCAATGGAAGTGAAAATAAAGTGAAAAGGGACAGATTTCTTTACTAGAATTTTCCTTGATTTGATATAAAAATAGGAAACTAGGAGAATTTGTGATAAAATAGTGGAAGGAAATCTATACATTGGAGAAAAACTGTGCCTGAAAAGCAAAAAATCAGCGTCTTGATGTCGGTCTATGTAAAGGAAAATCCGACGTTTTTAAGAGATGCTATCAAAAGTGTTCAAAACCAGACCTTGAAACCGAGCGAACTTGTTCTTGTTGAGGACGGGCCGCTCACACCCGAACTCTATCAGGTGCTAGATGAAGTGGAAGCTCAGTCAGACATTCCAGTTAAACGGTGCCCCTTAGAAGAAAATCAAGGTTTAGGCTTGGCTCTTCGATACGGTGTTTTACAGTGCCAGTATGACATTATTGCCCGCATGGATACGGATGATTTAGCCGTTCCGAATCGTTTTGAGAAACAGCTTCAGCTAATGGAGAAAGAAGATCTTGATCTCTTAGGTGGGCATATCGCAGAGTTCATTGACAATCCAGATGAGATTGTATCTTATCGTCGTGTTCCAACTCAGCACGCAGACATTGTGGCTTATCAGAGAATGAGAAGCGCCTTTAACCATATGACAGTCATGTTCAAAAAGGACATGGTCCTCAAGGCGGGCAACTATGAAGACGGCCTTTACATGGAGGATGACCTCCTTTGGCTCAATATGATTGCTGCAGGTGCCAAGACTGGGAACCTAGATCAAATCTTGTGTAAGGTTCGTGTCGGTGCAGGGATGTTTGAGCGTCGAGGTGGCTTGCGTTACTTTAAACTCTATCGTCAAGCTCGCCAAAGGATGCTTGAGCGAGGGCAAATTTCTTACATGGAATATGCTAAAAGTGTAGCCATTCAGGCCATTGTTGCACTTTGTCCAGGCTTTGTACGTCAGTTTATCTTCGTCAAACTTTTAAGAAAGAGAAAGTAAGCCCCGATAGACTGAATGATTCAGGTTATCATAACAACAGTATCATCTGACTCTTTTAAGGGGGAGTAAATTCCTATGAATAAAAAACTAACAGATTATGTGATTGATCTGGTTGAAATTTTAAATAAACAGCAAAAACAAGTATTTTGGGGGATATTTGATATTCTGAGTATGGTGGTTTCCATCATCGTATCTTATATCTTGTTTTATGGCCTTATAAATCCGGCGCCTGTGGATTACGTCATCTACACTCTTTTAGCCTTCCTCCTCTATCAAATCATGATTGCGTTTTGGGGGCTAAATGCTAGTATTAGTCGTTATAGCAAGATTACGGATTTCATGAAAATCTTTTTCGGAGTGATGCTCAGCAGTGTTCTTTCTTATGGAATCTGCTATGCCTTTCTTCCATTGTTTTCTATCCGTTTCATCGTACTCTTCATTTTGTTGAGTACCTTCCTCATCTTGCTTCCTCGTATCACTTGGCAGCTGATTTATTCTAAGCGTAAGCAAGGTAGTGGAGATGGTGAACATCGTCGTACCTTCTTGATTGGTGCTGGTGATGGTGGCGCCCTCTTTATGAACAGCTACCAACATCCAACTAGCGACCTTGAGCTAGTGGGGATTTTGGATAACGATGAAAAGAAAAAGGGACAAAAACTAGGTGGAATCCCAGTTTTGGGCTCTTATGATAATCTGCCTGAATTAGCTAAACGTCACCAAATCGAGCGTGTTATCGTAGCGATCCCTTCGCTTGACCCATCAGAGTACGAACGCATCTTGCAGATGTGTAATAAGCTAGGCGTCAAATGTTACAAGATGCCTAAGGTTGAGACAGTCGTTCAAGGACTCCATCAATCAGGCAGTGGCTTCCAGAAAATTGATATCACAGACCTTTTGGGCCGTCAGGAAATTCGTCTCGATGAATCGCGTCTGGGTACTGAGATTACAGGCAAGACCATCTTGGTGACAGGAGCTGGTGGTTCGATTGGTTCGGAGATTTGTCGTCAGGTTAGCCGCTTCAATCCCGAGCGTATCGTCTTGCTTGGACATGGTGAAAACTCAATCTATCTCGTTTATCATGAATTGATCCGTACATTCCAAGGGATTGATTATGTTCCTGTTATTGCAGATATTCAGGACTATGACCGTCTCTTGCAGGTGTTTGAGCAGTACAAACCAGCCATTGTTTACCATGCTGCAGCCCACAAACACGTTCCGATGATGGAGCGCAATCCAAAAGAAGCCTTCAAGAACAATATTCTCGGAACCTACAATGTTGCCAAGGCTGTTGATGAAGCCAAAGTACCTAAGATGGTCATGATTTCGACTGACAAGGCGGTCAATCCACCGAATGTTATGGGTGCGACTAAGCGCGTGGCAGAGTTGATTGTCACTGGCTTTAACCAACGTAGCAAATCAACCTACTGTGCAGTCCGTTTTGGGAATGTTCTGGGTAGTCGTGGTAGTGTGATTCCTGTCTTTGAACGTCAGATTGCTGAAGGCGGTCCTGTAACGGTGACAGACTTCCGTATGACACGTTACTTCATGACCATTCCAGAGGCTAGCCGTCTGGTAATCCATGCTGGGGCTTATGCCAAGGACGGAGAAGTCTTTATCCTCGATATGGGTAAACCAGTTAAGATCTATGACTTGGCTAAGAAAATGGTCCTTCTAAGCGGGCACACAGAAAGTGAAATTCCAATCGTTGAAGTCGGTATTCGCCCGGGTGAAAAACTCTATGAAGAACTCTTGGTTTCGACCGAATTGGTTGATAACCAAGTCATGGACAAGATTTTCGTTGGTAAGGTAAATGTCATGCCGCTAGAAGCTATTGATCAAAAGATTGAAGAGTTCCGTTCACTCAGCGGAGATGAGCTCAAAGAAGCAATCATTTCCTTTGCAAATGAGACAACCCATGCTGAGTAAGAGTGTCCATCTACCTTCATAATGAAACAACTATCGCCAGTTTTCTGAGGAAATCAGAAAGCTGGTTTTTATAAATAGAGAGTAGAAAACATCGTCTCTTTCAAAGGATTAATAAGCGCAACTATTCAAGGGACGATGTTATGTGATCTATCAGGAGAGTGATTTCAGACACTCTAAAAACTACCTCTTTTTTAAGCTGGTAACATAACCTTGCAAAATAAGTATTAAAATCAAAAGGAGATTATTGTATGCTGACTGCTATTAGGAGTTTTTTCAAAGGCTATGCGAATTTTTCTGGTCGTTCCACACGTCCAGAATTTTGGTGGGTTTGGCTACTAAATATGGTGATTTTCTTGCCCGCCTACTACTCACTTTTTACTGGAGTAGAATCTGATAAAGCCATCAGGAATATTGCGGTCTTCAGTATGTGTATTATTTTGTTTATAGTAGAGTTTGTTCCTCTACTAGCACTGATAGTACGTCGCTTACGAGATGTGGGTATCCATTGGGCCTATATTTTTATTGTATTTGTTCCTTTGGGTGCAATAACACTGCTCGTTATGCTCGCTATGCCAAGTCAACGATTTGGAGAAAAAGTGATAGAGAATAGTGAAAAAGATAAAGAGAATACGGAAGATTCTCGGTTTGAAGAAATGGTACGAAAATATTAAGATATTTCTACTCTATTTAAAAACGTCTGAGTCGCTTCGCAGCAAATAATCGCTTCAGGGCTTGTACTTCTTTTTAGCGGCTATTCTCATGTTGCCTTCTATCGCCGTGACTGTTCGTCGCTTACGGGATGCTGGTTTCCACTGGGCCTTTATCTTCATTGCTTTGGTTCCTATCGTTGGACCGATTGCTCTTATTGTAATGCTTGCTTGGCCAAGTAAGAAGGATGAAGATGCAGATACTGAAGAACAGGATCAAATTACTGCTTAAGCATGGAGTTGATTCCTTCTGATAGTAACAAGATATAAAAAAATACTCCTCAACCTAGTTCACTAGCGTTAGGAGTATTTTTGTATATTGTATTATTTATAGTTGCTTAATGATATCATCAATGGTACGGGCAATCCAGTCAGGTTGATAGCTGAGCAAATCAGCCTCTTCTCCAAATCCCCAAGTAACAGCGAACTTTTTAATGCCAGTTTCTTGGGCTCCAATCATATCAAACTTGGTATCCCCAATGATGAGGACTTGGTCTGCATGGAGTTGATGCGTTTGCAAGGCGTAACGGATGACATCTGCCTTGTGTGGTGTTTCAGGACTAGAACCATAAATGCCATCAAAGAAATGATGGATTCCCAGATTTTTAGTCATATCGTGAGCAGTAGGAGTATTCTTTGTTGTAGTGATGTAGAGAGGGTAGTTTTGCGAAAGCTCTTGAAGCAATTCCGTTATTCGGGGGAAGAGTTGCGCTTCGTGGATTCCTTTTTCCTTGTAGTAAGAACGATAGATTTGAACAGCTTCTGAGATTTGTTCCTTGGGAAGACATGTTGCAAAACTACTTTCAAGTGGTGGTCCCATAAAACCACGAATGGTTTTGGCATCAGGGCTTGGAACTCCTAGCTCTTTAAAGGTATGGGTAAAGGCATTGTGAATCCCGATAGAACTGTCAACGAGTGTTCCGTCTAGATCAAAAAAGATTGCTGAGATAGAGGGCATAGTTTCTCCTAATAGATATAGATAAGCTTATTCTCCGAAGATTTCTTTTTGTAGGCGGCGACCAGTAGGTGTAGTGGCAAGTCCACCCTCGGCCGTTTCACGAAAGGCAGTTGGAAGACTTGATCCGACTTGGTACATGGCATCGATGACTTCGTCAACAGGGATCTTAGACTCGATACCTGCCAAAGCCATATCAGCCGCGATAAAGGCAAAGCTGGCTCCCATGGCATTTCGTTTGACACAAGGAACTTCAACCAAACCAGCAACAGGGTCACAGATGAGACCTAGCATATTTTTAATGACAAAGGCGATGGCTTGGCTAGCCTGATAGGGCGTTCCACCTGCGGCCAAGGTCAAGGCTGCGGCACTCATGGCAGAGGCAGAGCCAACTTCGGCCTGGCAGCCACCTTCAGCGCCTGAGATAGAGGCATTGTTTGCGATGACTAGTCCAAAGGCACCAGCAGCAAAGAGGAAATCTAGCTGTTCTTCGTGGCTAAGGTCTAATTTTTGGATAGCAGCAGTGAGAACAGCTGGCAAACAACCAGCGCTTCCTGCGGTTGGAGTGGCGCAGACCAAGCCCATTTTAGCGTTGTGTTCATTGACTGCGATGGCATTTCGGGCTGCTGATAGGATGGTAAAGTCTGACAAGGCCTTGCCACTTTTGAGATGGCGGTCTAGTTTGGCCGCATCTCCACCCGTTAAGCCGCTACGGGATTTATTTTCACTGAGGCCGAGCTCGACAGAGGCTTTCATGACTTCTAGATTGCGTTCCATGAGGAGGAGAACTTCTGGTCGTTCCCGACCGGTTAGTTGATATTCTGTTGCAATCATGAGTTCTGCGACATTTCCTTGGAAGTCTAGATCCGCCTGCTCGACCAATTCTTTGATAGAATAAAACATGTTTCCTCCTACTTAAAGAAATTGACATTGTGGAGATGAGGGATTTTTCGGATTTCTTCAATCGCCTCTTCGCAACTTCGACTATCGACTTCGATAATCATGATGGCTTTTTCTCCAGCTTTTTCCCGAGTCACATTCATCTGGGCGATATTGATATCGAAACGAGAGAGAGCTTCTGTGACATGGGCAATCATACCCGGAATATCCTGATGCACGATGATGATAGTCGGGGTATTCATGTTAAGAGAGACGGCAAAGCCATTGAGTTCCGTGACCTGGATATTTCCCCCACCGATGGAAATACCTGTCACACTAATGGACTTGTGTTCATTTTTCACAGTAATTTTAGTGGTATTAGGATGAGGAGCGTTGCTGTCTTTCTGAATGGTCCAGACAATCTTGATACCGCGTTTATGGGCAATCTCTAGGCTATTTGGAATGTCGGGATCGTCTGTATCCATACCTAATATACCAGCGACGAGAGCGAGGTCCGTTCCATGACCACGGTAGGTTTTGGCAAATGAATTAAATAATTGGAATTCGACTTCTGTTGGCGTATCATCAAAGATAGAAGAGACGATTTTCCCGATACGAACAGCACCAGCAGTATGGCTACTTGATGGGCCAATCATGACTGGTCCGATAATGTCAAAGACAGATTGAAAACGAAGTGAGTGCATCTGTTTCCCCTTACAAAGATTCTTATATCTATTATATCAAAGAATGGACCTCTGCGCTTATTTCCCTTATCAAAAGCTTAAAATGATTAAAGATAGTATAAAATAAGGTCTTTTGTGACAAAAACCTCCTTAAAACGGTAAATATAAAACATTTTTGTAATATTTCTACATAAAACCGTTAAACAACGGTAACATTTAAAAGGTATCATAGATATATCCAATGGAAGGAGAATTTTTAGATATGTCATTAACAACTAAAAAAATTAAAACAACTATCGCAGGAGTAGCAGCTTTGCTTGCTTTCTTTGCTCCAGCCCTTGCATCTGCCCAAGAAACTGTAACTTACACAGTTAAATCAGGTGATACTCTTTCAGAAATCGCTGAGAAGTACAACACAACGGTTGAAAAATTGGCAGCAAAAAATAACATCAAAGATATTCACCTTATCTATGTTGACCAAGTTTTGGTTATCGAAGGAACAGCTCCATCGACAGCAACTGCAACCGCTGTAGCTTCAACAACAACTTATGAAGCACCAGCAGCTACGGAAGAAACTGCAGAAGAAGTAACTGAAACAACAACCTATGAAGCGCCAGCTACACCAGCAGCTCCAGCAGCAGAAAGCAACACTGCAGCAACTTCTACTGTAAGTGGTTCTGAAGCAGAAGCCAAAGAATGGATCGCTCAAAAAGAATCAGGTGGTAGCTACACTGCTACAAACGGACGTTACATCGGACGTTACCAATTGACAGATTCATACTTGAACGGTGACTACTCAGCTGAAAACCAAGAACGTGTAGCAGATGCTTACGTTGCAGGACGTTACGGTTCATGGACAGCTGCCAAGAACTTCTGGCTTAACAACGGTTGGTATTAAGATGATATAGAAAAGGAAGTCTCAATGGCTTTCTTTTTTGTTTACAAAGATGTTAACTTCTCGCTCTAGCTCTGTTAGTAAGTGTTCATCTTCTACTAGTTTAGCTAAGGAGAGTCCATTCTGTATCAACTGAGTATCATTAGCACAAATGCCGATACGAATATAGGAAAACGCAAGTGTATCATACTGTTTGCTTGCTTTTGCATCCTCTAAGAGAGTGTAGCAAAGCTGTTTGCAAAGCAACTTATCACCATTGTAAAGATAAAGAGTTGAGAGATTCAGAAGCAACATCATACGAAGCCGAAAGACAGGACTGTAGTGTTTATAAACCTCTAGTCGTTCGAGAATTTTTTCGGTAATCTGATGAATATACTCCATAGGAAAAGCAAAGAGAATGGTATTAAGAACTTTGAGGTCGCTCTCATACCAAGTATCTTGTTTCTCAATCTTATCCCATAGTCTGTTTACAATGTTGTCAACCTTACTTGACAATTTTTCTATTCCATTTTCACGAATGTAGATAACGATTTCGAGCATATCTTGTAACTGCTGGATGGGGAAATCATGGTGTGTTTTTAGATAATGTTGGCATTTTTTGAGTAATTTACTTAAGTCGCTCGTACCACTAATAGAAGCCATTTTTAGAAAAGTCTGCATGATAGTTGATCGTTCACTTGGGTGGTAGAGATGGCAAATATAGTCAAACTCTTCAAAGGTCATATTGACTTGCCGAAGAAGAAACTCCATATTTTCATATTTAGGAGTTGTTTTCCCGCTTTCGATTTTTGATAGACTGGTTCTTGAGAGAACATCCCCACAGACCTCCTCTTGGGTTAACCCCTTTGACTCACGGATTTCTTTATAAACATTTCCAAAATCGTAGCGCATGATTTCCTCCTTATTTGTGAAAAAAGTTAACAAAAAATAGAAATTGATTAAAAATATTGTATCATAGTAAAATAAAAAGTAAAAAAGAAATCTAAAATAAATTTGTGAAAAAGGTTAACAAATTTTACGACAAGGTATATTGTATTTTATAATCAAGATGATGAAGTACTAAGGGGGTACCAAATGTATAAAAAAGTATATCATCTGTTGTTATTTATATTATGGCTGGCTATTTTCTTCCCTTGGGGATGGCTCTTATAAAATTTTGATTAAGTAAAAGAAAGGAAGGTGAGTCCAATGGACTTCGATGTTTACAAATGAATCAATTCATCTGTTTCTGTGAAACAGTTCAAGATATAAGATGTGAGGAAAATATCATGAAAAAATTAGTAAAAATTGGTGTAGCAACCGTAATGGCATGTGGTTTGCTTGCTACTACAAATGTTTTGGCAGTATGGGTAGGTGGTGGTCAATGGAACTATGGAGTAGGTTGGACAGGAACTTTTGGATATTCTGATTATTTACATTCTACTCGATCTCATACAGCAACAGTCCGACATGGTGGTAGAATCTCTAGGGATCGTGAAACTCCCGGGGTTTGGGCTCAAGCTTCCCTTACTAAAATTCCGCCAACAGGATTAGAATATTTCTATGGATTTTAAGTGAAATTTTCCCTCTCCTGTTAGGAGAGGGAGAACTTTATTGGAGGTATCTTTATGAAAAAAATCAGTAATTTCTGTATGTTACTCCTGCTTCTCTGTACTACTTTTTTTGTTTTTAATGTAAACTACACACGAGAAGTGGTTCGGATTCAGGAAATGGGAAAGACAGCGAGTTCTTTGGATGTATACTTGAAAGATGTCAATGAACCTGCAGAATCTGTTCTTCGATTTTTTGAGGATGTATCAAAGGAGTACAAAGTCTCCATCATCAAAACAGACAGTGGTGATGAGGTGATCAAGTCTGGTGTTTTTGATAAAGATACCTTCCCCTACCAAGAGTTTGGACTTTCTTCCCTTGATTTTACCACAGATGGTGAGGGAGTTTACAGTAATAAAGAAATTTCCAATAAACTTGGTACGATTCCGACCTTTCTAAAAGCCAAACCTATTCAGCTTATGACTTTTCAAACCTATATCAAGGATACATCTCGTAGTTTAAATGGTCGCTATACGATAACTTCTACACAAAAGATGGACAAGGATAGGATTGTACAGAAATGGAGCGATTTTTTCAATATAGACCAGGCTACCTTGCTAGAGCCAAACTATAAAAGTGCAGTGGAAGTCTTAAATCGAGATTTGCTCTTATCTGCTATTATTTTTGTCTTGGCTATTTTGCTTCTTGTCTTAGTAACAGTGTATCAGCCGATGATGGAGATGAAAAGAGTTGGGGTACAAAAATTACTTGGTTTTCAAGATCGGGCTGTTTTAGCTGATGTTGTGAAAGGCAACCTCTACCTCCTCCTAGGTGGGGCGCTTGTGATCAATCTAGGAGTGTGTTTCTTGCTTGATTATAAGCCGAAAGATTTGTTCCCTATGCTGTGGTTGTCTCATTTTTTGCTTTTGCAGCTTTATCTCTTTATCAGTTGGTTGACTTATCTCTTAATCCAAAAAATGACAATCAGCTCTCTGCTGAAAGGTTTTTCATCTTTCAAATTTGGTTTACTCTTTAATTATTTGATGAAAATTGGAACCACCATTTTACTGACAGTCTTGCTAGTTGGGGTGGGGAAAAGTTTGGAGCAAGAAAACAAAGAGTTGGATTACCAGAAACAGTGGATCAGTCAAGGAAATTATCTGACCTTAGAAACTTTCCAACTCAATGATAACCTGTGGCAAGAGCAGTTGGCAGGCTCAGGGCAAGCAGTGGATTATTTCTATCGATTTTATCTGGATTTGGTAGAAAAAACGCAGGCGGGCTATGTGCAAAGTAGCAGTCTTCCTGTAAAAAATTTTGTCAAATCAGAACAGATTCAGCAATATCAGTTAACAGATACGGTGGATGTGTACTATGCTAATCGCAATTTTCTAAAGAGCAAGGGATTCAAGTTACCCGATACCGGCACTAAAAAAGTTATTTTGATGCCAGCAAGTACGAAAGGTGAAGAAGAGAAAAACCAGCTCTTGGGGAAGTTGATTACCTATCAATCAATGAAGTATGAAGAGCAGCAAAAACGAAGGATAGAGGAGGTGGATGTCGAGATTGCCTATTATGAAGGAGATTGGTCATTTTTCCCTTATAACGAGAAGCGAAAGGAAAATCTCTACAATCCAATTATTAGCTTGGTCAATGATTCTGATATGATGTGGGATGAAAAAGCTTCCCTGTCAACAACAGGTTTAAATAATCCCATTAAAATCGAAAATACAGCTCAACATCAAAAAGAGGTGACAGCGTTAGTTGAGAAATTATCAGATGGGAATTATTTAAAATTTTCATCTATTCAAGCCATTCAACAAGAGAAAGTAGATTCTTATCGAGATGCTGTTCGGAATTTCAACATACTCTTTGCTTTGGTTGGTCTTCTTAGTATGATGATTTCCTACTTCTTACTAGTAACAACTTTCTTATTGAAGCGAACAGATATTATTACCAAGAAGTTTATGGGCTGGAAATTGATAGATCGGTATCGTTCCTTGCTGGGTCTTCTATTAGCTGTCTATAGCCTTCCTTTTGTAGCCCTGCTATTCTTTACACAGGCACTTTTCCCGCTCCTACTTTTTGCAGGATTTACAGGCTTAGATATCCTGTTTGTGCTTTTCTTGGGTTCTAAGATGGAAAAACGAAATGTAGTGCAGTTATTGAAAGGGGATCACTTATGATAAAGTTGGAAAATGTTACGAAAACCATTGGGGAAAAAGTTATTTTGGAGAACTTATCTCTAAAAATTAACCAAGGAGATTTAGTTGCCATTGTTGGAAAAAGTGGCAGTGGCAAGTCAACCTTGTTAAATCTCTTGGGTTTGATAGATGGCGATTACAGTGGACATTATGAAATTTTCGGTCAGCAAAATGTACCTGTCAATTCTGTTAAGTCGCAAGCGATTATCCGCGAACATATCTCCTATCTGTTTCAAAACTTTGCTCTGATTGATAATGAAACGGTAGAGTATAATCTCATGCTGGCTCTAAAGTATGTAAAATTATCCAAGAAGGACAAAGTCAAAAAGATAGAAGAAATTTTAGAGAGAGTGGGATTGTCATCAACCCTACATCAGAAGGTTTCAGAGTTATCTGGAGGGGAACAGCAACGAATCGCAGTTGCTAGAGCCATTTTAAAACCGAGTCAGCTCCTGTTAGCAGATGAACCAACCGGCTCTCTAGACCCTGAAAATCGAGATTTGGTTTTAAACTTTCTCTTAGATATGAACAAGGAAGGTAAAACGGTCATTATCGTTACCCACGATGCCTATGTGGCTCAACAGTGCCATCGAGTCATTGAATTGTGAAAGAGAATGTGGAGAGTTCGTTGATCTCTTCATCTTACCTGTAATTGAACAATTGTATTTTTAAAAAATCAAACAGTATAAATAAGCTTATTATATGTAAAAATATATCATATAATAAGCTTTTTCTTGATTTAAATGAAATAAAATACAGTTCTTCCTTGACAAACGAGAATGAGAAGAGTATTATTTATACAATAATAAAGTATAAAAATAAAAGGAGGCTCTTCTATGAATAAAGTGAAGAAGGTGTTGATGACGATGTTTGGTTTGCTTATGTTTCCCTTATTATTTGCTTGTAGTAACACTCAATCCCAAGGTGTTGAAGCCATTAAGGCTAAAGGAAAATTGGTGGTGGCCCTAAATCCAGAGTTTGCTCCATTTGAATATCAGAAATTAGTCGATGGGAAAAATCAGATTGTAGGTTCAGATGTTGAGCTAGCCAAAGCCATCGCAAAGGAACTAGGTGTAGAAGTGGAGCTCTCTCCAATGAGTTTTGACAATGTACTGGCTAGTCTTGATTCAGGTAAGGCCGATCTTGCCATATCAGGTGTTTCTAAAACGGAAGAGAGAAGTCAAGTTTACGATTTTTCAATTCCCTACTACACTTCGAAAAATAAGGTTATCGTAAGAAAATCTGAATTAACGAATTACCAATCAGTGAAGGATTTGGCTCAGAAAAAGGTTGGAGCGCAGAAAGGTTCTATCCAGGAAACTCTGGCCAAAGAAACTTTGCAGGATTCTTCTCTCGTTTCACTTCCTAAAAATGGAAATTTGATAACAGATTTGAAATCAGGGCAACTAGATGCGGTTATCTTTGAGGAACCAGTGGCGAAAGGATTTGTAGAGAATAATCCAGACCTAGCCATCGCTGAGTTTGATTTTGACAATGATAAAGAAGATTCCTACGCTGTTGCGATGAAAAAAGACAGTAAAGAATTAAAAGAGGCGGTTGACAAAACCATCCAGAAGTTGAAGGATTCTGGGGAGTTGGACAAATTGATTGACGATGCTTTTAAAGCCTCTATCGAAAAATAGAAAGAAGGAAGAGAAATGAGTAAGGAAAAGGTCATTTTAGCCTATTCAGGTGGATTGGATACATCAGTTGCTATTACATGGTTAAAAAAAGACTATGATGTGATCGCTGTTTGTATGGATGTGGGTGAAGGAAAAGATTTGGAGTTCATCCACGATAAAGCTCTCAAGGTTGGGGCTGTAGAGTCTTATGTCATTGATGTTAAGGAAGAATTCGCTAATGACTATGTTTTAGTGGCCCTTCAGGCACATGCCTACTATGAACAAAAGTATCCCTTGGTATCTGCTCTGAGTCGCCCTCTTATTTCAAAAAAACTAGTTGAGATAGCTCATCAGACGGGGGCAACCACAATTGCTCATGGTTGTACAGGTAAGGGAAACGACCAAGTTCGGTTTGAAGTCTCTATTGCGGCTTTGGATCCCAATTTAAAAGTAGTTGCGCCTGTTCGTGAGTGGAAATGGTCTCGTGAAGAAGAAATCCAATATGCCAAAGAAAATGGCGTCCCAGTTCCAGCTGACCTTGACAATCCTTACTCTGTCGATCAAAATCTTTGGGGACGCGCAAATGAATGTGGTGTTTTGGAAAACCCTTGGAACCAAGCGCCAGAAGAAGCATTTGGAATCACATCTTCTCCAGAAGAGGCGCCAGACAGTCCAGAATTTATTGACATTGAGTTTAGCTGTGGGGTGCCCATCTCCCTCAATGGTGAGAAGATGAAAGTGGCGGCTTTGATTCAAGAACTCAATGAAATTGCAGGCAAACATGGTGTCGGACGGATTGACCATGTGGAAAATCGCCTAGTCGGTATTAAGTCAAGAGAGATTTATGAGTGCCCAGGCGCTGTGACTTTATTGGCAGCTCATAAGGAGATTGAAGACTTGACTCTTGTGAGAGAAGTGGCTCATTTCAAACCTATTATCGAAAATGAGTTGTCCAATCTCATCTATAATGCTTTGTGGTTTAGCCCAGCAACTCAGGCTTTGATTGCCTATATCAAGGAGACACAGAAAGTTGTCAATGGAACTGCAAAAGTTAAACTCTATAAGGGGAACGCCCAGGTAGTGGCTCGGAAATCACCAAATTCTCTTTACGATGAAAATTTGGCGACTTATACTAGTGCGGATACTTTTGACCAAGATGCGGCTGTTGGATTTATCAAGCTTTGGGGGCTTCCGACTAAGGTTTATTCAGAAGTTCAGAAAAATGTTGAGTAGTGACGCGATAGAAAGGGACGACAGGATATGCCGAAAAATACAAAATTATGGGGTGGTCGATTTGAAGGCACTGTGGAAGAGTGGGTAGAACAGTTCGGTGCGAGTATTTCTTTTGACCACCAGCTGGCAAAATTTGATTTGATGGGTTCCCTAGCTCATGTTCAAATGCTAGGACAGACTGGCATTTTAAGCTTGGAAGAGTCAGAGCAGATCCAAGATGGTCTGAAAGCTTTGTTGCGAGATTTAGAGGCAGGAGAGCTTCATTTTGATATTGCAAATGAAGATATTCATATGAATATGGAAGTGTTGCTGACAGAGAAAATTGGTCCTCTGGCTGGGAAACTACACACGGCTCGTTCTCGGAATGACCAAGTCGCAACGGATATGCACTTATATCTAAAGGAGCAGCTTGGCCATGTCTTGGATAAGTTTGCGAATCTGAACAGTGTTTTGCTGGATTTGGCTGAAAAACATGTGGAAACCATCATGCCAGGCTATACTCATTTGCAGCACGCCCAACCGATTAGTTTTGCCCATCATCTCATGGCTTATTATAATATGTTCCAAAGGGATAGCGAGCGCTTTGCATTTAACTTGAAACATACGGACCTATCTCCACTGGGTGCGGCTGCCTTAGCGGGGACAACTTTTCCAATCGATCGTCAATTATCGAGTGATTTATTGGGTTTCCAACAACCCTATACCAATTCCTTGGACGCAGTGAGTGACCGTGATTTTATCTTAGAATTTCTGTCAAATGCCAGCATTTTGATGATGCATATGAGTCGTTTTTGTGAGGAAATCATCAATTGGTGCAGTTTTGAGTATCAGTACATTAGCTTGTCTGATAGCTTTTCAACGGGTTCGTCTATCATGCCCCAGAAGAAAAATCCTGATATGGCCGAATTGATTCGAGGGAAGACAGGACGGGTTTACGGGCACTTGCTTGGACTATTGACCGTCATGAAGTCTTTGCCTCTGGCCTATAATAAGGATTTGCAAGAGGACAAGGAAGGCATGTTTGATACAGTAGAAACGATTTTAAATTCTCTGGATGTGCTGGCAGGTATGCTATCGAGCATGCAGGTTAATAAGGCCAAAATGCAGCAATCTACAGAGAATGATTTTTCGAATGCGACCGAACTGGCAGATTATTTGGCTGAAAAAGGCCTCCCCTTTAGAGAAGCGCATGAAATTGTAGGAAAATTGGTTCTAGACTCTATCAAGCATGGTAAAAATATCCAAGATTGGGATTTGAAGGAGTTGCAAGTCTACCACTCCTTGATTGAAGAGGATATTTATATCTACTTGCGTCCAGAAACCGCTGTTCAGAGACGGAATTCCTTAGGAGGAACTGGCTTTGAGCAAGTGAAATACCAGATAGAACAAGCGAAGAAAGAACTTAAAGGGGAAAATTGATTCGTTTGCAAAGTAAGAAAGAGAGGTTGAGATGATTTATCAGCCTCTTTCTTGTCTTCTCCAACCAAGCGTGTTATAATGAATACTGCTCAAGCGACCTTCAATCGTTGAAGCACACACGACCTTCAATCGTGAACTAGTCATTTCGTTTATCTTTTATTACGTCGTTAACTCGTCTTACCTAACTTGAGTTATGCCTGCGACTTGTTGCCTATCATATTTTCATTTTAAGATGATAGGCTAAAATGGTCTCCCAGACCATTTTACTCCTAAAAGCAAACGAAAAGACGATACTCAAAGAAATTCTTTTGAAAGTCATAATGAATAGAATTTTGAAGGGTATGAATAAACGAATAGATGGGAGACTTACCATGAGTGATAACTCTAAAACACGTGTTGTCGTGGGGATGAGTGGTGGTGTTGATTCGTCGGTGACGGCTCTCTTGCTCAAGGAGCAGGGCTACGATGTGATCGGTATCTTCATGAAGAACTGGGATGACACAGATGAAAACGGCGTCTGTACGGCGACCGAAGATTACAAGGATGTGGCTGCGGTGGCAGACCAGATCGGCATTCCTTACTACTCTGTCAATTTTGAAAAAGAGTACTGGGACCGCGTTTTTGAGTATTTCCTAGCGGAATACCGTGCAGGGCGCACGCCAAATCCAGATGTTATGTGCAACAAGGAAATCAAGTTCAAGGCCTTTCTGGACTATGCGATGACCTTGGGTGCAGACTATGTAGCGACTGGGCATTATGCTCGAGTGGCGCGTGATGAGGATGGCATCGCTCACATGCTTCGTGGCGTGGACAATGGCAAGGATCAGACCTACTTCCTCAGCCAACTTTCGCAAGAACAACTCCAAAAAACCATGTTCCCGCTGGGGCATCTGGAAAAGCCTGAGGTACGAAAACTAGCAGAAGAAGCAGGTCTTGCGACTGCCAAGAAGAAAGATTCGACAGGGATTTGCTTTATCGGAGAAAAGAACTTTAAAAACTTTCTCAGTAACTACCTGCCAGCCCAGCCTGGTCGCATGATGACTGTGGACGGTCGCGATATGGGTGAGCATGCAGGTCTGATGTACTATACGATTGGTCAGCGTGGCGGTCTCGGTATCGGTGGGCAACACGGTGGTGACAATGCCCCTTGGTTCGTTGTCGGAAAAGACCTAAGCAAGAATATCCTCTATGTCGGCCAAGGTTTCTATCATGATTCGCTCATGTCAACAAGCCTAGAGGCCAGTCAAGTTCACTTTACTCGTGAGATGCCAGAGGAATTTACACTAGAATGTACGGCTAAATTCCGCTACCGTCAGCCTGATTCTAAGGTGACAGTACATGTCAAAGGAGATAAGGCAGAAGTTATCTTTGCGGAACCGCAACGCGCCATCACACCAGGACAGGCAGTTGTCTTTTACGATGGCGAAGAGTGCCTAGGTGGTGGCCTGATTGACAATGCTTATCGAGATGGACAAGTTTGTCAGTACATTTAAGATTTTCTAAGAGGAAAGAGAATGTTTCAGTTTTTTAAGAAAAAAACGGCTAAAAAAGAGCAAACAATGAGCCTCTCTGACTATAAGAAAGAGTATTTGAGAGAGAAAACGACAGAGTCGATTGAATCCTTGTTCAAGGAATTGAAACAAGCTAAAGTCTGGGTCCCCTTCAAACCGAATCTTCTGGATGAGAGTGATGAACAAGAAGGGGTACGACTAAAACCGGATATTCTGCGAAAGGGAGACGACTACTTCTATCCTTGTTTCTTAACTGAACAAGATATTCCTAAGGACTATTATGACCGTTTTTCCTGGTTGCAATTACCTCTTACGGACTGTTTATCTGTTGCGGAAGAGATAGGGGAGTTTCCGGTGAGAGGGATTGTTCTGGATGCCTTCTCTGACCCAGTCGAGATTGACAAAGGAGCTTTTGAAGCGATTCGCCAATTATAGTACATTTAGATTGACAAATTTTCTCAATTTGCTACAATAATAAAAGCAATAGAAATGATGGTCAAAGCTCATGGATGTTGCAGGCTTTTTGTCCTGCACTTCTTTGGAGTTTTGACTGTTTTTGTGTCGTTTAAGGGAAAGGATAAAAATGACTCAACCAGACTTTCGGACAAAAGCAGGAAATACGGTTTTTGGCGTTCGAGCGACAGCCTTAATTCTCCAAAATGGCAAGCTCCTAGTTACCAAAGATAAGGGCAAGTATTACACTATTGGCGGTGCGATTCAAGTCAATGAAAGCACGGAAGACGCGGTAGTCCGTGAAGTGAGGGAAGAACTAGGTGTCAAAGCTCAAGCTGGGCGACTAGCCTTTGTAGTTGAGAATCGTTTTGAACAAGACGGTGTTTCCTATCACAACATCGAATTTCATTATTTGGTAGACTTGCTGGAGGATGCCCCGTTGACCATGCAGGAAGATGAGAAAAGGCAGCCCTGTAAGTGGATTGACTTGGATAGGCTTGAGGGGATTAATCTAGTTCCAGCCTTTTTAAAAACAGCTCTACCAGACTGGGACGGCCAACTAAGACACATTCATCTTGAGGAATAGGAGAGAAAATGATGGTTAAGCTTATTGCCCATGTACTTGTTCATAGTGGTGGTGATTATTTACTCATTCAGCGTTCGGAAATTAAAAGAGGAGAACCCAACGTTTATCCAACTTACTGGGATATTCCTGGTGGCGGGGTTGAAAAGGGTGAACTTCCGCGAGATGGTGCTCTTAGAGAATGCATTGAAGAAGCGGGAGTTAGGCTAGATAGCAGTTCGCTCAAACTTCTTCACGAAGATAGTCAACTGGATACCTCTAAGGATACGGTTTTTACTCGCTTAGTTTATAAAGCAGAGTGGGTTGAGGAGAAGCCAATTATCAGATTAGATCCTGAAGAGCATACACACTTTAAATGGGTTACTATGGATCAAGCTCTAGAGGAGGAGAAGTTAGTTCCTTATTTGCGAGAAATTTTTGAAAGGTTAAGAAATGACTTATAATTTTACGGAAGAATACGATATTATTGTAATTGGTGCGGGGCACGCGGGGGTAGAAGCATCTCTAGCAGCCAGCCGTATGGGCTGTAAGGTCTTGCTTGCGACCATCAATATTGAAATGCTGGCGTTCATGCCTTGTAATCCTTCTATCGGAGGTTCTGCCAAGGGAATTGTCGTGCGTGAGGTAGATGCTCTCGGTGGCGAGATGGCCAAGACCATTGACAAGACTTACATCCAGATGAAGATGCTCAACACTGGGAAAGGTCCAGCTGTTCGCGCCCTTCGGGCGCAGGCTGACAAGGAACTTTACTCTAAGGAAATGCGCAAGACGGTTGAAAATCAAGAAAATCTGACCCTTCGTCAGACCATGATTGATGAGATTTTGGTGGAAGATGGCAAGGTTGTCGGTGTTCGTACAGCGACCCATCAAGAGTATGCTGCAAAGGCCGTTATCGTGACGACAGGAACAGCCCTCCGTGGGGAGATTATCATCGGAGACCTCAAGTACTCATCAGGACCAAACCACAGCTTGGCTTCGATTAACCTTGCTGACAATCTCAAGGAACTGGGACTCGAAATCGGTCGTTTCAAGACAGGAACCCCTCCGCGTGTCAAGGCTTCTTCTATCAACTACGATGTGACAGAAATCCAGCCAGGAGATGAAGCACCCAATCACTTCTCTTATACTTCGCGTGATGAGGATTATGTCAAAGACCAAGTTCCATGCTGGTTGACCTACACCAATGGTACCAGTCATGAGATTATCCAAAATAACCTCCACCGTGCGCCTATGTTTACAGGTGTGGTTAAGGGAGTGGGCCCTCGTTATTGCCCGTCGATAGAGGATAAGATTGTGCGCTTTGCGGACAAGGAACGCCACCAGCTCTTCCTTGAGCCAGAAGGACGCAATACAGAGGAAGTCTATGTCCAAGGCTTGTCAACCAGTCTGCCTGAGGATGTACAACGCGAGCTGGTTCATTCCATCAAAGGTTTGGAAAATGCAGAAATGATGCGAACTGGTTATGCTATCGAGTATGACATGGTCTTGCCTCATCAGTTGCGTGCGACTCTGGAAACCAAGAAAATCTCAGGACTTTTCACAGCTGGTCAGACAAATGGGACATCTGGTTACGAAGAAGCTGCTGGCCAAGGGATTATCGCTGGTATCAATGCGGCTTTGAAAATCCAAGGCAAGCCTGAATTGATTTTGAAGCGCAGTGACGGCTATATCGGGGTCATGATTGACGACTTGGTGACCAAGGGAACTATTGAACCTTACCGTCTCTTAACCAGTCGTGCTGAATACCGTCTCATCCTCCGTCATGACAATGCTGATATGCGTTTGACTGAGATGGGTCGTGAGATTGGTCTCGTTGATGATGAACGCTGGGCCCGTTTTGAGATTAAGAAAAATCAATTTGACAATGAGATGAAACGCCTAGACAGCATCAAACTCAAGCCAGTCAAAGAAACCAATGCTAAGGTTGAGGAAATGGGCTTCAAGCCGTTGACAGATGCCGTGACAGCCAAAGAATTTCTCCGTCGACCAGAAGTTTCTTACCAGGATGTGGTGGCCTTCATCGGGCCAGCTGCAGAGGACTTGGATGACAAGATTATCGAATTGATTGAAACAGAGATCAAGTACGAAGGCTATATTTCCAAAGCAATGGATCAGGTTGCCAAGATGAAACGCATGGAAGAAAAACGCATTCCAGCCAATATTGATTGGGATGATATTGATTCTATCGCGACAGAAGCCCGTCAGAAGTTCAAACTTATCAATCCAGAAACCATCGGCCAAGCCAGCCGTATTTCGGGAGTAAACCCAGCAGATATTTCTATTTTGATGGTCTATTTGGAAGGTAAAAATCGTAGTATTTCTAAAAATCAAGAAAAGAAAGTATAGAGAAAAACAGCTCCGAAGACGGGGCTGTTTTGTTGACTTGTACTCAATGAAAATCAAAGAGCAAACTAGGAAGTTAGCCGAAGGCTGTACTTGAGTACGACAAGGCGAAGCTGACGTGGTTTGAATTTGATTTTCGAAGAGTATTATTCTTCATCTGGTGTGAGGATCATAGGGATAATGATCGGTTCACGTTCCGTATTTTCATAAAGGAAGGGGCGAATAGCGTTGACGATAGCACCATTGACAGATTGCACGCTAGCATCTTTGTTCTTCAGTGCGATACGAATGGCATTGAAGAGGATGCGCTGGCTTTGGCGAATCAAGTCGCCAGATTCTCTCATGTAGACAAAGCCTCGGCTGAGGATATCTGGGCCAGACAGAATCATCTGTGATTTGAAGTCAACAGTTGCGACTGCTAGAACGACACCATCTTCAGATAGATCACGACGGTCTTTGAGGACGGCTGCACCGATTTCGCCGATACGATTTCCATCGACATAGATGTCTTGGGCGTTGAAATGACCGGCGATACGAGCAGAGTTAGCAGTAAGGGCAAGCACATCACCATTGCTCATGATAAAGATATTGTCCTTCTCGACACCAGTATCCACCGCTAGTCCAGCATGGACTTTCTGCATGCGGTATTCACCATGGACAGGCATGAAGTATTTGGGCTTAATCAAGCGAAGCATGAGTTTTTGCTCTTGCTGACCACCATGTCCAGAGGTGTGAATGTTGTTGATTTTACCGTGGATAACTTCGACGCCAGCTTCAGAAATGATGTTAATCAGTTTGTTGACGCTAGTAGTATTTCCAGGGATTGGGCTAGAAGAAAAGATAACGGTATCGCCGGGTTGGAGTTGCACCTGACGGTGGGTTCCGTTAGCGATACGAGAGAGGGCTGCCATCGGCTCCCCTTGACTACCTGTACAGAGGATCAGAACCTCGCCTGCAGGATAGTCTTTGATTTCATTTGGCTCGATAAAGGTTCCCTTAGGAGCTTTGATGTAGCCAAGCTCGATTCCGTTGACAATGGCCTTTTCCATCGAACGTCCAAAGACAGCAATCTTGCGTCCCGTCTTAACAGCAGCATCCGTTGCTTGCTGGAGACGGAAGATATTTGAGGCAAAGGATGCAAAGATGATGCGTCCTTCGATGCCTTGGATAATCTTCATGATGGACTGACCAACGACTTTTTCAGAGTTGGTAAAGGTTGGTACTTCCGCATTTGTCGAGTCAGAGAGAAGACAGAGCACGCCTTCTTCCCCAAGGGCAGCCATACGGTGCAAGTCTGCAGGTTCTCCAACTGGGGTGAAGTCGAACTTGAAGTCACCCGTACAAACGATTTTCCCTTGAGGAGTATGAATGACAATCCCCAAAGGTTCTGGAATAGAGTGAGTGGTTCTAAAGAAAGTTGCCTTGAGATTTTTAAAGGTCAACTCAGTGTTGTGGTTGATTTCGTAAAGTTTGGCGTTGCGCAAGAGACCGTGTTCTTCAAGTTTCCCACGGATCAAAGCTAAGGCAAGCGGTCCAGCGTAGATAGGGACATTTGCTTGCTTGAGCAGGAAGGGAATCCCACCAATGTGGTCCTCGTGTCCGTGGGTAATCAAAACAGCCTTGACGCGGTCGATATTGTCCACGATGTAAGAGTAATCAGGAATGACATAGTCGATACCCAGCAAGTCATCTTCCGGGAATTTAATCCCAGCATCGACGATGATAATTTCGTCTTGGTATTCAATTCCGTAAGTGTTTTTCCCGATTTCTCCCAGACCACCGATGGCAAAAACGCCGACTTCTTCAGGTTTAAGAGTGTAGGCCATATTAGAACTCCGTAATCTCGAAAGCGCCAGTTTCTTTTTCGTAATCTAGCAATTTGTCAGACAAGAGTTCGATAAATTCGATGTTGTACTCTGGGCGGTTTTCTTCGACAAGTTGGCGAGCAGCGATACGGCCCTCAAGTTCTGAGTTGGCATCGATGTCTAGGTAAAGTGAGCGTGTTGTTTCACGACGTGGGCTACGTTCTTTTGTTTCTTGATAAAAAACTTTGTAAATCATATAGTTCCTTTCTATTTACAGGTCAGCTTATTCCAAACTTTTAGCAGAGATTTGCTTAATTTCATTCCATTTTGTGTCTAGATTGACCTTGATTCGTTACAATTATTTCAATTATACCACAAAATGAAAAATTAGTAAAAGACGGAAATGGAGAAAGTCGGGAGGGAAAGAGGAAGCAAAAAGACAGGTAGGATTTGGTCGGAGAGCGCTTAGGTGTTATAATTAAAGGGGGAATCTATGGAGATAGTAGGTTTGAGGAAGAATACAGTTCTAGTTTCATTAATCGTTGGTGTAGATGGTTGGGGCAGAATGATATCTTTGAAAAAAGAAAAAGCTCTTGAGAAATCTCAAGAGCAAATAAAAAGGCTGAGACAAAACTCGGGGATTTTCCTGGAGCAGTCCAGATGGCAGCACCTCTACCTGAAGCGAATGCATCGCAACCTTTGAATGACTTGTCACCAAATCAAACTCGATCTCAGCCTTTACTTAATTCTATCATCTATGAGGCTAAGAAGTCAATCTATAAGTATAACGATGTAGACATAGCATGGAGTGGAGCGCTTACTAAAAGGTAAAGACAAGCACTTAATTTAAGAGTAAGCAAAAAGAGAGGACCAATGGTAGTCAGGGGTCTTTACAGTTCAAAGCTGAGGGCAGTCCCACACCCGTACCAGAAGTTGGTACCTTTGAACGCTCTGTTACCAGTCGCCCTACGTTATCCTCTCAATATTTATATTTTACTATAACTTACTGAGGGAATCAACTTTAAAAGCATCAAAAAGCTCCTGACCGAAGTCAAGAGCCATCTAACACTGGGGGCGAATTGTTCAATCGCAATTTCAGTTCTTTAGAAACCAAAGTTTCAGGGATAGCACTGCAACCCGAAGAGTCAACGACTCAACCTGATTTTCCTACCAATGTTGAATTACATTTTAACATTGATAGACCAACATTGTCAACAGTTTAAATAAAAAAGGAATACCAGAAGGAGGATTAAGAATGTTTAGTTTGTTTGAATTTGCAGTAGGAGTTCGCCTCTTGATGTTTGTAGTCTTTGTAGCTTGTGTCTATGGGGGGAATGCCCTGTTTGTGCATCTGGAACACCGCAAAACAAAGTTCCTTTGGAAGCTTGCTTTTGTGACGCTCTATTCAATTTTTCTTCTCCTGGTCACCTATGTTGTCTGGTTCGTTTTCTACTTTGGTTTAAATGCCTAAAGTCAATTATTCATCTAAATATACAGAAAATCCACCTCGTCTTGATAGATGGGATGGACTTTTTCTATTTTTAGGTGCTATCTTTATTGTTATGACGATGATTTCTCACATCGAAAATCGAGTTGAAACATAAATGCATGATCCAAATTTTTTACAAAGAACCTTTCAATTTCCTTGTTCACTTTTCTATTCAAAAAAGATATAACTTTTTTAAATTTTTTGTGTAGAATTGCTTGTCTAAGTGGCAGGCCTCTTTTGTTTCAAAACAAAGAAAATTCCCATGCGCTAGCTTTTGTAGTATAATAGTAAACAGACAAAAAGATAGGAATATGTTATGAAAGTATTAGCTTTTGATACGTCCAGCAAGGCTCTTTCTCTAGCCATTTTAGAGGACAAGCAGGTTCTTGCTGAGACTATGATCAATATCAAGAAAAATCACAGTATCACCCTTATGCCTGCCATTGATTTTTTGATGTCGAGTCTGGACCTGACACCCAAGGATTTGGATCGCATCGTGGTGGCAGAGGGACCGGGCAGCTACACAGGTCTGAGAATTGCGGTAGCGACAGCCAAAACCTTGGCTCATACTTTGAACATCGAGTTGGTTGGCATGTCCAGCCTCTTGGCTCTGGTGCCAAGTCAGCAAGAAGGCTTGGTGGTTCCTATCATGGATGCACGCCGTAACAATGTCTATGCAGGATTTTATGAAAATGCCAAGGCTGTTTTTCCAGAAGCACACTTGTCTTTTGCGGAAGTGCTAGAGCAGGTCAAGGATGCTGAACAGGTAACCTTTGTTGGAGAAGTTGGAGCCTTTGTGGAACAAATCCAAGAGCATCTGCCACAAGCTAGCTACCAAGAAACCTTGCCAAATGCAGCTAATCTAGCTCTTTGGGCCTGGGATAAGGAAGCAGCCTCCTTGCACGACTTTGTGCCAAATTACCTCAAACGTGTCGAAGCTGAGGAAAACTGGCTCAAGAACCACACCGAGTCTGGCGAGTCCTACATTAAACGCCTATGATAGAGATCAAACGAATCCAAAAACAGCCTGAACTAGCTCAACCCATCTATGCTGTCATGGCAGCTGTTTACCCAGTCAGCCCGTGGACGCTGAAACAAATCCAAGCAGACCTGTCCCAAGATCAGACTTGGTATGCTCTGGCTTATGATGTGGCAGAAGTGATTGGCTTTCTAGCTGTTCAGGAGAATCTCTTTGAAGCAGAAGTCCTGCAAATCGCTGTAAAGAACGCCTATCAGGGTCAGGGAATTGCGTCAGCCTTGTTTGCAACGTTGCCGACGGACAAGGAGATTTTCCTCGAAGTCAGAAAATCTAATCACCGAGCGCAAGCATTTTACAAGAAAGAAAAGATGGCAGTCATCGCTGAGAGAAAGGCCTATTACCATGACCCAGTTGAGGACGCCATTATCATGAAGAGAGAAGTAGATGAAGGATAGATATATTTTAGCATTTGAAACATCCTGTGATGAGACCAGTGTTGCTGTCTTAAAAAATGACGACCAGCTCTTGTCCAATGTCATTGCTAGTCAAATCGAGAGCCACAAACGTTTTGGGGGCGTAGTGCCAGAAGTGGCTAGCCGTCACCATGTCGAGGTTATTACACCCTGTATCGAGGAAGCACTGGCAGAAGCAGGAATTACCGAAGAGGACGTGACAGCTGTGGCGGTCACCTATGGACCAGGATTAGTTGGAGCTCTACTAGTTGGTTTGTCAGCTGCCAAGGCCTTTGCTTGGGCTCACGGCCTTCCGCTTATCCCTGTTAATCACATGGCTGGGCACCTCATGGCAGCTCAGAGTGTGGAGCCTTTGGAGTTTCCTTTGTTGGCACTCTTGGTCAGCGGAGGACACACCGAGTTGGTCTATGTGTCAGAGGCTGGGGATTACAAGATTGTTGGGGAGACACGAGACGATGCAGTTGGGGAGGCTTATGACAAGATCGGTCGTGTCATGAGCTTGACTTATCCAGCAGGTCGTGAGATTGACGAGTTGGCCCATCAAGGACAGGATGTGTATGACTTCCCTCGTGCCATGATCAAGGAAGATAATCTGGAGTTTTCATTCTCAGGTTTGAAGTCTGCCTTTATCAATCTTCACCACAATGCCGAGCAAAAGGGAGAAAGCTTGTCTACAGAGGATTTGTGTGCTTCCTTCCAAGCAGCAGTTATGGACATTCTCATGGCAAAAACCAAGAAAGCCCTAGATAAATACCCTGTTAAAACCCTTGTTGTCGCAGGTGGCGTGGCAGCCAATAAAGGCCTCAGAGAACGCTTGGCAGACGAAATCACAGATGTCAAAGTCATCATTCCACCCCTGCGTCTCTGTGGAGACAATGCAGGTATGATTGCCTATGCCAGTGTCAGCGAGTGGAACAAAGAAAACTTCGCAGGTTTGGACCTCAATGCCAAACCAAGCCTTGCCTTTGATACCATGGAATAAAGAGTCAGCTTGAAGCTGGCTTTTTTGCTAAAATATTTTAGGTAACTATATATCAGTTTACACTAGACACAATATATAGTGCTTACAAGAATATCAAAAAGGCGACTTCCAAGAGGAAATCGTCTTTTTCATGCTTATTTCAAAAATTCATACTCAAATAGGAATGGCACAATTTCAGAATTATAATACTCTTTTACCATTGTTTTCAATGTATTCAAGTGTCCGTTTAATTCGGGATAGTTATAGATTGTTTTATCATTTTCATCTTTTTCAGATGTGTTAAGCTCATCAATAATCTGATAAACTGAATACGTTAATTTAGAATTATAATTTTTCGTTTTCTTAGCTTCTGTTAGGACTTTTTCCCATTGTTCAAATAAATCAGTTTCTTTAGAACCTTGTTTCAATTTTGCTAAGTTAACTGTTGCTAGTGTATCTCCATTAGTGTTATCCAATGACAACTCATTTCGGTAGAATCGTCCATCAGAACCATATAAACTTCTCATGTGATTTTGCGTTTCAAGTGTTGTGAAGAGCAGAATTTTCAATAAGTCTTGTTCAATCTTGTTACTTGATACAGCTTTATTAAAACGTTCAGCGCCATCGGCAGATTTCATAATATTAGCACGCTGTGTCCAGTGACGATTATAAGTAATGTAGCGACTGGCGGCAAACATTGGGAGTTTCTCTAGGAAGTTGTCAGAGCGAAGGAAAAAGCCATGTCCATCATATCTACCTGCCATTATTAAGGTAGCGTGTAAATCTGGGTTATCAAATCCAGAACTATATACTGCCATATAGCCCAGAATGTTTGAATTAAATAAAGGAATAACACTCTTAGTTTTACCTTCATACTCTTTACCATTTAATCCTAGATAAAGTCCATTATTTTCATCATTTATGAACTTTCTTTTATCAAAGTACTTTTGGCTATACGTGCTATGTATCCTTTTAATAATGATATTATTTTCAGGAAGTAAATTTCCATCCTTATCAATATCATAGGCTTCTAATTTTAGTGACTCTAGTGCAACTTCTTCTTTACTCCAAAGAGCACACATAATCATCGCATGAATATTAGTGTGAAAGTGTTTGCGATTAAAAGCAAAACCACCTAAAAATTTTTGATTGATGAGATGCTGAGCTTTCCAATACTTTACAGGACTATAGACAATATAAGAATCTGTTGGTTGGCGTAAATAATATTTGAAAGCAGACCAGATAAAGATATTTCCGAGTTCGTTTGTCGCCTGTCCTTTAACCTCTTTTTTCATCTCCGTCACTAAAAAGCTCTTTTTCCAAGCAGATGATTTCTTACTAGTCCCAGCTTTTTGGTGTTCAATAGAAGTAGTCTCTGCATAAGGGGGATTCTCGTACATGATAATTGTCACTTTTGGGTCGTTGATATAGCGTTCAATAATTTCATTGTTAATGTATTCCTTGCTAAGAGCGTCAGCTCCTCGGACTAGTCCCATATTAAACGTATCTTCTTTCTCAGTTGGTGGGATAATGTGGCGAACCTTGTCACCTAGCAACTCAACAAGAACTTTATATTCATAGTATTCAATAGTAGAAAGGACGCAGTGACTTAGTTCCTCGTCGCTCATCAATTTCTCGAGGTTTCCAGTCCCAGCACATCTATCCAAAATAATATAATCATTTCCTTCTGGAACACGCTTAATAGCTTGTCGGACTAGCTCCAATGACTTTTCAACATAAGATTCAGGAGTGTAGAAAGCTCCTAAGTTTTTCTTTTGTAAAGTATCATTGAGTTTATCCATCAAATAGTGAAATTGTGCATTAGTTTCACCGATATAGGGATTGATAAATTCTTTTAGTTTCTCAGGTTTCCGAATTTCACCAATAATTTTAACTTTACCAGTTTGGTCACCGATAAAATCAGACTTTTTAGCTCCTTTGTTTTCACTATAAAAACGTTCCGCCCAACCAACAATACAGTTTTCGTCAATGTTAATTTTTGTGTATTGCTTTGAACGTAGTAAAGTAATGAGACGACTTTCATCTAGTTGGCTTTGACCGTATTCTAAAACCTCAAGAGGAGCATCAGAAGAAAAACCAGCTGTTTTAACACTTGCACCACCAAAATATACTTTTTCGATATGTGTTAAATATTCCTGACTATCAAAAACGTAGATTTTTTCATTCGTTAGCGATACAAGCAGAATGTTTTTAGGGATTTCTTTCCCTTTGATTCTCCGAGCAGATAGATATTTGATGGCTTGGAATAGAACAGAGTTAATATCATTGATAACAACTTTAAATTCAATCAGATTTCCATTTACAATACCATCTGTATAGTCTGTTAAAATATCATCTGTTTTCAAAGTATTATCAACAAGAGGTAGATAATCTTGATAAAACTTTAGTTGTCCATCAACTTCGTTTGAGAAATGGTTAGGCATATTGTAGCTCTCCATTTCTCTCTAAAGATAACTCAGAAAACTCAACATAAAAAGCCTTCTCACAAAAATGTGAAAATGCCTGTTTTAATGCTTGACAAAAAACACGTCCGATTACATAATCAGCGTGAGCTGTGAGCTGTGAGCTGTGAGCTGTGAGCTGTGAGCTGTGATTGCGTTCATAATACTTAATTTCCTTTATTTTTGTTACTTCTATTATATCAAAATTTTGAAATCCTGCGAAGAATTTAGACATTATTAAAAGACGATTTCCGTTTGTAAGTTGCCTTTTTGATATTCTCGTAAGCACTATATCTTGTGTCTAGTGTAAACTGGTATATAGTTCCAATATTTTATAATATATTAAAAAAGAAAAGTATTTACGAATGGAATAGTAAAGAGGGTTTTGGACAGGAGTTTGGTCATGATTGAAAAGATGGCATTGGGAGAATTTTACAAGGAATTGCGATTGGCTAGAAAACTCAAGCAGTCAGATGTAGCTTGTGATGGACTGACAGCATCTCAGCTATCCAAGTTTGAGTTAGAGCAGTTTTCGTGTTATACTTTCTTTATTTCATAGTATAGGAGAAAATAGAATGAAAAAGATAGTCTCACGCTACTACCTTATTATAGCCATTTTACTTGTCATTGCTGATCAGTTCTTCATTCGTTTGCTTTTACATAGCGACCTTGCTACTGGTCTATCTGACTTTGCTTATTATTTGTCAGATATGATGTTGCATTTTCTTGTAGTTCTGCTTGCTTTTATTGTTATGATTTGGTCAGGGAAATGGCAGAAAATTAACAGTCGAAAATTTAGAGGTTTGAACTGCACCCCAAAAGTTAGATTTTTTCTGTCTAACTTTTGGGGTGCAGTTCATTTTTCAGTCTTTTTTATTTCGACTGTCTGTTACTAGTTTTTGATCAATCCTTTGTTTCCTCAAAATTTAGAGAACAAATCTCAAAATGTAATCGGAAAATTCAAAGTTTGTCAGTCTGAGTCTTTTCTTGTATAGTAGAAATATGAAGTTTAAAAAAATAGTCAGTAGTTTGCTTTCTCTTGGAGCTTTACTCATGCTTTTATCAGCTTGCCAGAATATCAAAAAGGCACAACTGGTCTTGTTTGAATCCCTTTCGTTCGGTATGTCTCCTAAATCTGTTGAAGAAGTATTGGGAAAGGCTAGCGAGGTGGAGGAAGAAGAGGAAATGGCCTATCGCGATACTTGGCGTGCAGAAGACCCTTATTTCTATAAAACAGGCCGCCTTTTCTATGATTACGAAAATATTTCTTTGAAGGGCCATACAGGTCGAGTAAGATTCACATTTTCAAAGTCGCATCACTTGGAAACAGTAGCGGCTTATTTTCTCGTTACCTCAAAAGCTGAGCAGCAAGCATTGCTCGATAACTTATCCCAGACTGTAAAAAAAGAACTGGAAGAACTCCCAGATTACCAGTCCATGACAACTGAGACAGTAGGCCTCTATGATGACGGTTATCGCTACAAGGTCAAGTTAAAAGGACAACAGTGGGAACTCTGGATCGATGTCTATCCAACAGAAAATAAATATGCTACAGGCACAGAAACCGATAAATATGCTACAGGCACAGAAACCGATAAGTATACTATCCGAGTGGATCAATTTCTCATGTATCCATGATGCTTCCTCTTCAGCACTTTTTCTGGCAATAGGTTTCGAATCCGAAACTTTTTTCTCTTCTTTGAATATGTTATAATAGTCCGTGCTGTGGCTGTGATGATGAACAGCCTCAATTGGAGAGAATATGAGGAGAAGGATGAAAGAAAAAGGATTTTGGGAAGGTGTACAGGCGGCCATGCCGACTGCTCTTGGCTATGTCAGCATTGGCCTGGCTTGTGGGATTATTGGCGCGCCCTATGTGACACCTGTTGAGATGGGCTTGATGAGCCTCTTTGTTTATGCTGGGAGCGCCCAGTTTGCCATGTTGGCACTGATTGCAGTACAAGCGCCTGTGGCAGCCATTGCTATGACAGTTTTTTTGATCAACTTGCGACTCTTTTTGCTGAGCTTGCATGCATCGACCTATTTCCGTCATACTAGTCTCTGGCAAAATATCGGCATGTCCAGTCTCCTGACAGATGAGACCTATGGGGTTTTGATGGGAGAATTAGCCCATACAGACAAGGTTCATCCCATGTGGATGCACGGGAACAATCTCAATAGTTATGTAGCCTGGTTTATTGGGACAGTGGCGGGGACGGCTTTAGGTGGGCTTCTTCCAAATCCTGAGGTCTTTGGCTTGGACTTTGCCCTTGTTGGGATGTTTATCGGGATTTTTACTTCACAATTTCAGATTATGCAAAGACGGGTTCCTGTACGGAATCTGCTGCGGATCCTAGCCGTTGTTGCGGTGTCCTTCTTTTTGCTCTTGACAGTGGTGTCTCAGTCGCTAGCTGTCCTGTTTGCGACCTTGCTAGGTTGTACTATGGGGGTGGTCTTAGATGGTCAGTAAATATCTTTTGTTAGCCGTTATCTTTTCAGGCCTAGTGACTTGGATTCCCCGTATGATTCCCTTCATCTTGGTCAAGTATAAGGGCTTGCCTGCTATCGTTGAGCGGTTTTTGAAGTTCTTGCCTGTTTCCATTATTTTTGCCTTGATCCTTTCAAGCGTAGTGACTGGCAAGGTTGGGAGCCTTCCTCAGATCAAATGGCTGGACTTTTTAGCAGTCTTTCCAACGGCTTGGGTAGCCTTTCGCTACCGCAATCTAGTGGGGACAGTTCTTTTTGGGGTAGTCTTGATTGCAGTCTTGCGTCTGGTCTTTTAGTCAGCCATAAAAAAAACCTATCACCGAGATAGATATCATATAATGGCGAAAAAAAATATTTTCTGTTAAGATAGTAAAGTATTCTATTTTGGAGGAAATGACATGAAAAAAATCGTCAAATATTCATCTCTTGCTGCTCTAGGACTTGTTGCCGCAGGTGTACTAGCAGCTTGCTCAGGTGGAGATAAGAAAGACACTGCAACTAGCGAAGCAGCATCTGGTAAGAAAGAAATTATCGTTGCAACCAATGCTTCACCAAAACCATTTAACTACGAAGAAAATGGCGAGTTGACTGGTTATGAGATTGAAGTAGTCCGTGCTATCTTTAAAGACTCTGACAAATACGATGTCAAGTTTGAAAAGACAGAGTGGTCAGGTGTCTTTGCAGGTCTTGATAGCGACCGTTATCAAATGGCTGTGAACAATATCAGCTATACCAAAGAACGTGCTGAAAAGTACCTTTATGCAGCTCCAACTGCTAAAAACCCTAACGTTCTTGTAGTGAAGAAAGACGACGACAGCATCAAATCACTTGATGATATCGGAGGCAAGTCTACTGAGGTTGTTCAAGGTACAACATCAGCTAAACAGCTAGAAGATTATAACAAACAACACGCAGATAATCCAACTGTTCTTAACTACACTAAAGCGGACTTCCAACAAATCATGTCTCGTTTGAGCGATGGTCAGTTTGACTACAAGATTTTTGATAAAATCGGTGTTGAAACAGTTATCAAGAACCAAGGTTTGGACAACTTGAAAGTCATTGAACTTCCAAGCGACCAACAACCTTACGTTTACCCACTTCTTGCTAAAGGTCAAGATGAGTTGAAATCATTTGTAGACAAACGTATCCAAGAACTCTACAAAGACGGAACTCTTGAAAAATTGTCTAAACAGTTCTTCGGGGACACTTACCTCCCAGCAGAAGCTGATATCAAATAGTCGTATGAAATCATCCAGTCTGAGAAAGGCGGATGATTTCTCAATTTTTAGGTATATAGTTTCAAACTATATGTCTGCCTATCTAATAACAATTTGCTAAATCAAATAAAGTATGAGATACTATTACGGTATTATTTTTAAAGGAGATAGAATCATGAAAATTAAAAAATGGCTCGGTGTAGCAGCTCTTGCTACAGTCGCAGGTTTGACTCTTGCAGCTTGCGGAAATTCAGAAAAGAAAGCAGACAACGAAACAGTTGTCAAAATTGCAACAGTTAACCGTAGCGGTTCTGAAGAAGCACGTTGGGATAAAATCCAAGAATTGGTTGAAAAAGATGGAATTAAATTGGAATTCACAGAGTTCACAGACTATTCACAACCAAACAAGGCAACTGCTGATGGCGAGGTAGACTTGAACGCCTTCCAACACTACAACTTCTTGAACAACTGGAACAAAGAAAACGGGAAAGACCTTGTAGCGATTGCAGATACATATATCTCACCAATCCGCCTTTACTCAGGTAAAAATGGGGAAGAAAACAAGTACACTAAAGTGGAAGAAATCCCAGATAACGGTGAAATCGCCGTACCAAACGATGCAACAAACGAAAGCCGTGCGCTTTACTTGCTTCAATCAGCTGGTTTGATCAAATTGGATGTTTCTGGAACTGCACTTGCAACAGTTGCTAACATCACAGAAAATCCAAAGAACTTGAAGATTACTGAATTGGACGCTAGCCAAACAGCTCGTTCATTGTCATCAGTTGATGCTGCCGTTGTAAACAATACCTTCGTTACAGAAGCAAAATTGGACTACAAGAAAGCACTCTTCAAAGAACAAGCTGATGAAAACTCAAAACAATGGTACAACATCATTGTTGCGAAAAAAGATTGGGAATCATCACCTAAGGCTGATGCCATCAAGAAAATTATCGCAGCTTACCACACTGATGAAGTGAAAAAAGTTATCGAAGAAACATCAGACGGTTTGGACCAACCAGTTTGGTAATAAGACACAGGGAGGTGGGAGAGAGTTTCCACCTCTTGCTTTTGTATAGAGAGTTGATTTTAAAGAGGCGCTTGTGGTTGTTCTGAGGACACAAGTACGTAGTAGAAAGAGAGAGAAAATGGTTTTTCCTAGCGAACAAGAGCAGATTGAAAAATTTGAAAAGGATCATGTGGCCCAACATTATTTTGAAGTCTTGCGCACCTTGATTTCCAAGAAATCAGTCTTTGCCCAGCAGGTTGGACTCAAGGAAGTCGCAAACTATCTGGGTGAGATTTTCAAGCGTGTGGGGGCTGAAGTGGAGATTGATGAGACTTATACGGCTCCCTTTGTCATGGCGCATTTCAAGAGTTCGCGTCCGGATGCCAAGACCTTGATCTTCTATAATCACTATGACACCGTGCCAGCGGATGGCGACCAGGTGTGGACAGAGGCTCCTTTTACCCTTTCTGTGCGAAATGGCTTTATGTATGGACGTGGGGTTGACGATGACAAGGGCCACATCACGGCTCGTTTGAGTGCTCTGAGAAAGTACATGCAGCACCATGATGATCTGCCTGTCAATATCAGCTTTATCATGGAAGGGGCAGAGGAGTCTGCTTCCATGGATCTAGATAAGTATTTAGAGAAACACGCAGACAAACTCCGTGGGGCAGATTTGTTAGTTTGGGAACAAGGGACCAAAAATGCCTTGGAGCAGTTAGAAATTTCTGGTGGAAACAAGGGAATTGTGACCTTTGATGCCAAGGTAAAAAGTGCTGATGTGGATATCCACTCGAGTTATGGTGGTGTTGTGGAGTCGGCGTCGTGGTACCTTATCCAGGCCTTAAGTAGCCTGCGAGCTGCTGATGGACGTATCTTGGTAGAAGGCTTGTATGAGGATGTTCAAGAGCCAAATGAACGAGAACTAGCCTTGGTAGATGCCTACGCCCAACGCAATCCTGAGGAAATCAGTCGCATTTATGGTTTGGAATTGCCTCTCTTACAAGAGGATCGTGTAGCCTTTCTAAAACGTTTCTTTTTCGAGCCAGCCCTTAATATCGAAGGGATTCAGTCAGGTTATCAAGGGCAAGGGGTTAAAACGATTTTGCCAGCAGAAGCCAGTGCCAAGTTAGAAGTTCGTTTGGTTCCTGGCCTAGAACCGCATGATGTTCTGGAAAAAATTCGGAAACAGCTAGACAAAAATGGCTTTGATAAGGTAGAATTATACTATACCTTGGGAGAGATGAGCTATCGAAGCGATATGAGCGCACCAGCCATTCTCAATGTGATCGAGTTGGCCAAGAAATTCTATCCACAGGGCGTTTCAGTCTTGCCGACCACAGCGGGGACAGGGCCTATGCATACGGTCTTTGATGCCCTAGAGGTACCAATGGTGGCCTTCGGTCTAGGAAATGCCAATAGCCGAGACCATGGTGGAGATGAAAACGTGCGAATCGCCGATTACTACACCCATATTGAATTAGTAGAGGAGCTGATTAGAAGCTATGAGTAGAGATATTATCAAGTTAGATCAGATTGATGTGACTTTTCACCAAAAGAAGAGAACCATCACAGCGGTCAAGGATGTGACCATTCACATCCAAGAAGGGGATATCTACGGAATCGTTGGATATTCTGGAGCAGGGAAATCAACCCTTGTACGGGTGATTAACCTCTTGCAAAAACCATCTGCAGGGAAAATCACCATTGATGACGATGTGATTTTTGACGGTAAGGTCACTTTGACGGCGGAGCAGTTACGTCGGAAACGTCAAGATATCGGGATGATTTTCCAACACTTTAATCTTATGAGCCAGAAAACGGCCGAGGAGAATGTGGCCTTTGCCCTTAAACATTCTGGACTCAGCAAGGAAGAAAAGAAAGCTAAAGTAGCCAAGTTGTTGGACTTGGTTGGCTTGGCGGATCGTGCTGAAAACTACCCTTCACAACTATCAGGAGGGCAAAAACAGCGTGTGGCTATTGCGCGTGCCTTGGCCAATGATCCAAAAATCTTGATTTCAGATGAGTCAACTTCTGCCCTTGACCCTAAGACAACCAAGCAGATTTTGGCCTTGTTGCAAGATTTGAACCAAAAATTAGGCTTGACTGTTGTCTTGATTACGCATGAAATGCAGATTGTCAAAGATATTGCTAACCGTGTGGCGGTCATGCAGGATGGCCGTTTGATTGAAGAGGGTAGTGTCCTTGAAATCTTCTCAGACCCTAAACAACCTTTGACCCAAGACTTCATCTCTACTGCAACAGGTATTGACGAAGCCATGGTTAAGATTGAGAAGCAAGAAATCGTAGAACATTTATCTGAGAATAGTATCTTAGTGCAGCTCAAGTATGCAGGGGCTTCGACAGACGAACCACTTTTGAATGAATTGTACAAACATTACCAAGTAACGGCCAATATCCTCTATGGAAATATCGAAATTCTCGATGGCACTCCTGTTGGAGAATTGGTGGTGGTCTTGTCAGGTGAAAAAGCAGCACTAGCAGATGCTCAAGATGCCATCCGTCAGGCTGGCGTCCAACTAAAAGTATTGAAGGGAGGACAGTAAAATGACAGAGTTGATTCAAACTTACTTACCAAATGTCTACAAGATGGGCTGGTCAGGTCAGGCAGGCTGGGGAACAGCCATCTACCTAACTCTTTATATGACAGTTCTTTCCTTCATCATCGGAGGGTTCTTGGGGTTGGTGGCAGGTCTTTTCCTCGTCTTGACAGCGCCAGGCGGTGTCTTGGAAAATAAGGTTATCTTCTGGATTTTAGACAAGATCACCTCTATTTTCCGTGCGGTACCATTTATCATCCTCTTGGCAATCATGTCGCCCCTCTCTCACTTGATCGTCAAGACTAGTATCGGTCCAAATGCAGCCCTTGTGCCACTTTCATTTGCGGTCTTTGCCTTCTTTGCCCGTCAGGTGCAGGTGGTCTTGGCTGAGTTGGATGGTGGTGTGATTGAAGCAGCGCAGGCTAGTGGAGCGACTTTCTGGGATATCGTTGGGGTATACCTATCCGAAGGTCTTCCAGATTTGATTCGTGTGACGACTGTGACCTTGATTTCCCTTGTTGGTGAAACCGCTATGGCGGGAGCAGTTGGTGCTGGTGGTATCGGTAACGTGGCCATTGCTTATGGATTTAACCGTTACAATCACGATGTGACCATCTTGGCGACCATTATTATCATCTTGATTATCTTTACAATCCAGTTCTTGGGAGATTTCTTGACCAAGAAATTAAGTCATAAATAATGGAAGGAGTTCAACGGGACTCCTTTTTGTTTTCTCACCGAAATGCAAGAAGGATAAAGCTTCTTTTTAGAAATATGCTATAATAAACAAAGGTCCCCAATTAGCAAATCAGAAAGTTTGCTGTAGAAGAGATGATAATGTAAAGGAGTTTGTCTGGTATGAATTATTTCGAGGGGAATGAGTTTTTCCTTCTCTTATTTATAGTTTTACTGATTGGTTTTGTGGTAAACTTTTTTGAAAAACGTAAGGACTACTATATTTTGGCGCTCTCCCTCTTATTTGCAGGAGCTATCTATGGTAAGAGTCGAGCGATGATTGTCTATTTGCTCGCCTTTATTGTTTACCAGTATTTTCTGGTTTTTCTAGCACAGCGGATAGAGGCAAAGTGGCTGAAACCACTGCTTTTCCTTTCCATTCTTCCTTTGGTAATCAATAAAGTCTTTGCCCTGACTTCTCTGCATTTGTTGGCCTTTATTGGAATTTCTTACATGTCCTTTAAGACCATTCAGATCATGCTAGAGATATCGGATGGCTTAATCAAAGAAAAAATCAGTGCAAAAGATTATCTACAGTTTTTGCTCTTTTTCCCAACAGTTAGTGCTGGTCCAATTGATCGGAGTAGGAGATTTTTAAAAGAGATAAACGAGGTCATGCCACGAAAAGAGTATCTAGAGTTAGCAGGGGACGGTGTGTATCGTATCGTTCTAGGACTCCTTTACAAGATTGTTTTATCAACCTATGTTTACCAGATGTTACTCGCTCTAAATAATACGGACATAGTCGTTTATTCAATCAAGTATATGTACCTCTATACCTTGTATCTGTTCTTTGACTTTGCCGGCTACAGTCTAATGGCCGTTGGAAGTAGTAACATTCTAGGTATTCAGACACCGATGAACTTTAACAAACCTTTCTTGAGTGTTGATATCAAAGATTTCTGGACCAGATGGCATATCACCTTGTCGACCTGGTTGAGAGATTTTGTATTTTCAAGAGTATTGATGCAGGTTATCAGGAAAAAATGGTTTAAAAATAGACTACACAATGCAACCTATGCCTATATGGTCAATATGTTGGTCATGGGTTTTTGGCATGGTCTTAGTGTTAGCTACATTGTCTATGGTTTTTACCATGGTGTCTTGATGGCTGGATTTGAAGTGTATCAAAAGAAAAGCAATTTTTATAAGAAAAATAAAAACAAAAAATGGTATAAGCTACTAAGTTGGTTTGTGACCATGAATTTGGTTATGGTTGGTTTCTTTATCTTTTCAGGTGAACCCTATAAAATCTTACTGACGACTTTAAAGAGATAAGAGATTGAGAAGAAATCGGACAGATCGAAGGGATAGGATAAAACGAGATGATTAAATTAAAAGCATTTTTACTATCGCTTGTGCTCGTAATTGCGACGCTTGCCCTTTTAAATGTGACGTATGTCAAGAAGATTGATGATTATTATAAAGTCAAGGATAACAGTATTCGTTACAGCACCTCATATGAAAAGTATAAAAGTAGAGATATTCTAACAAGCAATATCACCCCCAATACACTGGTTCTAATGGGTTCCTCAGAGTTGGTTGCGACGATAAATGAAGACTATCATCCAAATAAAATTTTTAACTACAACGATTTTAATATCATGCAGATTGGGACCAGTTATTCTCAAAACATCATTCAGGCTACGACCTTGGGCTCTATTGAAGGATCTATGAGTAAGCGAAAAGTGGCTATAGTAGAGTCGGTTCAGTGGTTTGAAAAAGATGGGACCCATCAAGATGCTTTTTTGAATAAGGCTTCTCAGGAACATATTTTCCACATGCTAGATAATGACAAGATTAGTAAAGAAACGAAAGAAAAACTAATCAATCGCATTATCGAGATTACCAAGGGTAACAAGCAACAAAATGACATCTACAAAAAATACAAAAGTTATTTCATAGATGGAAAAGGAACCATTGTTGATAAAAAACTATTAGAGTTTGAGAACGCGATGTATTCCTTTAAGCTCAAACAGACTTTTTATCAAAAACATGCCAAATCAGATTATCCCTCACTAGGAGACAAAACCCCAGACTATGATTGGGAAAAGATGACGGATCAGTTTGTGGAAGAGGTCAAAAAGAAAACAGACAATAATGACTATGCTGTTGATAATAACTACTACAATACTTACTTAAAAGATCGCTATGCATCGCTGAAAGATTCTAATAAAGATTTGAGCTACCTAGAGTCACCAGAGTATTCAGATATGGAACTCTTCTTGACAGTTGCCAAAGAATTGGGAATTGAAGTTGAGGTTATTATTTTCCCAGTAAACGGGAAATGGAAAGACTACACTGGTGTCTCAAGAGAGATGCGAGAAAAAACTTATAAAAAAATAGAAGATGTCGCAAAGAGTCATGGTGCAACCGTATTAAACTATGGAGACAGAGAGTATGATGATTACTTTTTATTTGACGTGATGCACGTTGGAGTGAAAGGATGGATGGAAGTTGAAAAAGAACTTTACAAATTTGCAAACCAAGCTAACTAACACACATCGTTTAATCTTGTGGACACTATTTTTCTATACGGTCATCTTGAGCATCGTGATTTACTGTTTTGTGACCGATTTTTCGAATATTCAAGAATTTATCTATAGTGAATTTTAGGATTGTATACAAAAAGGCCCTGGAACTAGGCATTGCTAGTCTTCAGGGCTTTTACCTTATAGTTTATCAGCTATTTTTTGACTTAGAAATTGCCCAACAACAGCCCCAATCAAGGCACCTAGAAGGATGCTCGAAACAAAGAGAAGGATTTTGTCCAACTCTGGAGCGACCATGATACGGTCAATGTATTCCTGAGATTTTCCACGAGCGAGGAGAGCTGCCTCGTAGGATGCTGGATTGATCCACATGAGGAGGATAGGACCGCTTGTGCTAAAAGCAAAGACGAGGAAGGAGAAAAGATTTTTAATCTTATCCTGATAGTGGCCGAGGCGAGCGGTGGCATCTGCTGCAAGACCGCAGGCGATAGCTGGTAGAAAGGCTCCAGCGCCGTGTTTGCTAGCTAGGAAAAAGAGAGCCATAAAGAGCCCGAGAGTGGTAATGGCACCAAAACGAGGAACTTTTACCAGAAGAAACATGTAGACGCTACCCCCAACAAGGGCTGAAAAAGCCGGAGCATAGAACATATTGCCCGTTGAGTCAACCAAGTGACCAAGTACTACTCCAATCCCTAGACAGAGGAAATAAAGGACGACAGCTAAGAGGGTGGTTAAGATATTTTTCTTCATGAGTTTCTCCTTGATATAAACTAACAAAATCAATTGTATCACGCTTTTTGAGGATTGTAAATGGGAGTTCTATATTTTTGAAAACGTTTGAAATATGATATAATAGTTACATCGTTAGTTTAAGGAGAGTAGCATGGGAAAATTTCTAGAATTCGTCTTTAATCGTATCTTTTTGGGAATGATGGCGACGGCTTATTTCTGGCTATTAACACTAGCAGGAGGAGTAATCTTTGGTTTGGCACCAGCTAGTGCAACTCTTATGAGTTTGTATGCGGAGCATGGTTATACCTATCGAGCATACCATTTGAAGGAAGCTTGGGAATTGTACAAGAGCAATTTTGTCAAGAGTAATCTGGCTTTCTATAGTTTTGTGTTTGTTGATCTTGTCCTAGTTTATGGTTTGTATCTTCTAGTTCAATTGCCCCACCAGACGATTTTCCATCTCTTGGCGACCTTTCTCAATGTCCTTGTAGTTGCTCTTGTCTTTCTAGCCTATACTGTTTCCTTGAAACTTCAGGTGTACTTTGATTTATCCTACCAAAACACTTTGAAACTATCCCTTATCGGGATTTTTATGAGCCTACCTGCGATTGCCAAGGTTTTACTCGGGTCCGCTCTCCTTGTAGGAGTTGGTTATTATATGCCTGCCTTGCTCTTTTTTGTAGGAATTGGAATGTGGCATTTCTTTATCAGTGATATGTTGGAACCTATTTATGAAAGTATCCATGAAAAATTGGCAACAAAATAGAATGAAGCAGTTCTGGCTTCACTCTCTTTTACGGATTTATAGTTTGGTTATGATCGTGGTCATTGCCAGTTTTGCGATTATGCTCTCGTATGCTGACTGGGACTCGCGTGAGAAAGAGGCCCAACGGGTTGCAGAACGTGTGACCACTAGGACAGTGAGTGAAGTGGAATATTATCACAGAGAGTCAACCCAACTTGCTCAGTCTTTGGTTGAAAATCAGGCCCGCATCGAAGGGATTTACAAGTATTTCAGTCTCAGCACACCAGACTATTTCTATTGGCAATTAGAGCGTAAAACTTCGCCTTATATCTCGGTTTCCCTGTATGAAAATATTGATGATCTCTATGTTCGGAATGATTTTGTGACTGGAGTGGCCATTGTTCTTCAGGACTATAAGGAAGTCTATGTTTCGACTAGAGAAAAACGCAGTGGGGAGAAAGTTCCTGCGGAGGATTTTAAGCCGACAGCCAATAGTTTTGCCATTCCTGTTTCCGATCCTGTGTCTGACAAGGATTTAGGAGTGATCTATATCTCTCTATCCCCAGATGTTTTACATGGAGCGATTGACAATACAAGGGGCCATATCCCAATGGCTGTAACAGTAACTTCGCCTTTTGAGACTGAGATGTTCCATATTGGGGAGAAGGTCTCAGCCGAGCGAGAAAACTGGTTTGTAGGTGTCACCTCTCACGGTTATCAGGTTCGAGTTGCTGTTCCTAAAAATTTTGTTCTTACAGGAACTTTGACGAGTTCAGCTGTCATTATTGGGCTAAGTATTCTCTTTATCATCATTTTGTACGTGACCCTTAGACAGACTTTTTCAAATTACCAAAAGCAGGTCGTAGACCTAGTAGATTCGATCGAGGTGATTGCTCAAGGAGAAGAAGGCCTTCGAATCGATACCTCTGAAAAAGACCAAGAATTGCTTCTCATTGCAGAAACAACCAATGATATGTTGGATCGCCTGGAAAAAAATATCCACGATATCTATCAGCTAGAGCTCAGCCAAAAAGATGCCAATATGCGAGCCCTACAGGCTCAAATCAATCCTCACTTTATGTACAATACTCTGGAGTTTTTACGGATGTATGCCGTCATGCAAAGTCAGGATGAACTGGCAGATATTATCTATGAATTTAGCAGCTTGTTACGCAACAATATCTCCGACGAGCGGGAAACGACCTTGAAGCAAGAGTTGGAATTTTGCCGAAAATATAGCTATCTCTGTATGGTGCGTTATCCTAAATCCATTGCCTATGGTTTCAAGATTGCACCAGAATTGGAAGAAATGAGGATTCCAAAATTTACCCTCCAACCATTAGTAGAAAACTACTTTGCCCATGGTGTTGACCATCGCAGAACGGATAATGTCATCAGTATCAAAGCCTTGAAGGGCCAAGGCTTCGTTGAAATTTTAGTGGAAGACAATGGTCGAGGAATGCCTGCTGAGAAACTAGCTAGCTTGCAAGAAAAATTAGCTCAGCGAAGTTTTGAACACGAGGCAAGCTATAGTGGGGAGCGACAATCAATTGGAATAGTAAATGTACACGAACGCTTTGTTCTCTACTTTGGGGATCGCTACCAAATCAGTGTAGAGTCAACTGAGCAAGAAGGTGTTCGTTACCATATCACTATCCAGGATGAATAGAAAGGTTAGAAATGTATAAAGTTTTATTAGTAGACGATGAGTACATGGTGACAGAGGGGCTCAAGCGATTAATCCCCTTTGAAAAATGGGATATGCAAGTCGTCGCAACAGCTAATCACGCAGATGATGCTTTGGACTATATTAAGAAAAATCTAGTAGATGTGGTCATTTCCGATGTCAACATGCCAGATAAGACCGGACTTGAGATGATTAGGGAAATGAAAGAGTTACTTCCAGATACCTATTATATCTTGCTATCTGGTTATCAGGAGTTTGAGTACGTTAAAAAAGCCATGAACCTTAGTGTCGTGGATTATCTGGTCAAGCCAGTAGACAAGGTGGAGTTGGGCAATTTATTAGAAAAAATTGCGCAACAGCTTCAAGAAAAGGTGGAGCAAAGTCAGACCCTCAGTCAAGAATTGGATGAGACAGGATTTACGAACTACCTGTCAGGTAAAGACAGCTGGTGGATTGGTCTATCCAAGGAAAAGCAGGGTTCTTTTACCATTCCCTACTATGTTTTGGGGCAAGACTGGCAGATTTTCATCTCTGATCAACAGCTCGATGGCATCATCGTGACACCATTTGAAGCACCCTACCAGCAGTCCTTTGAGAATTGGAAGATCAACGCTGAAAAAGCCCTCTTCTACGGTTCAGTTAATCTAGAAAAATCCGAGAGTTTGTTTGCTTATTACGAGCCGATTTATCGGGTGATTATCCAAGGGAATATCAATCAAATCATCGAAGAATTAACCCTGCTAGAGAAGGTTGTTTTGGAGAATACTCCGCGCGTGGCCATCACGAAGCAGCTCTTCACCCAGTTTGTCATGGATGTCTTTCATTTGTTTGAACACCTAAAAGCAGATGATATGACGGAGATTGTAAAAGCTATTCATGATATTAATACCTTTGAAGAATTGGTTGCCTATATCAAAGACACCTTGACCAAGTTCTTCGGCCAGTACCGCATGAATGAAAATGTGGTGAGCGTTCTGGAAGTGATTGGGCGTGATTATCAGAAAGAGCTCTCACTTAAGGATATTAGCAAGGATCTCTTTATCAATCCTGTCTATCTCGGTCAGCTGATCAAGAGGGAAACCAACTCAACCTTTGCGGAATTGCTCAATAAACAGAGAATTAAGGCAGCGCAGCAACTCTTACTGTCGACCAGTGATAGCATCGAAGATATTTGCTATGCAGTTGGCTATAGTAATGTTGGATATTTCTATAAGGTTTTCCGTAAATTGTGCGGAAAATCACCGAAAGCTTATCGGAAACAAGTTGAAACCAGCTTGTAAAAGTTGTATTTCTGTACAAAAAATGCTATAATGTTCAAAATATCTTATGGAGGAAAACATGAAAAAGAATCCTATTTATCTTTGGGTCTTGTTAGTCCTATCAGCCCTCATTTCATCTATGTCATTATTTGGAATCTTGAGTCCATTGCCAAGTAAAGAGGTGCTTCGTGCGAGCCTGGCGAATAGCGGGACGCTTACTGCCCAGCAATTAGAAGACACAGTCAACTATACTTACCAAGTAACAGCGTCATCGCACTCTATTTTTAATACGTTGTTGATTGTTTTATCTGCAATTTTAGTTGTAGTAGCCTTTGTATTTCTAGTACGTAAAAATGTGCAATTCGCAAACTATGCTTATATCGGCTATGTTCTACTAGCGATTGTTGGTTTGGTTTATAGCTATATGAATGTTCAAGATGCGGTTCAATTAATCAAAGATTCTACCCTCGGCCTAGGAATGGGAGCATTTGCACAAGGAACGAATATTTTGTTCATCATTATCAATGTTCTCTTTTTAGCCTTAGTCTTTTACAAGATGTGGCGCCAACAAAAAGATTTGGCCGAAGAAGTCGAAGCAGAAGAAGTTGCCTAAGTATTGACAAAAAAGAACTATCAAGTTACAATCTTGGTAGTTCTTTTTAAATCGTAAACAAAAAATCGAGGTCAACATGAAAAAAATATCCCTAGTTTATATCAGTTTGAGTGGGAATACAGAGAGTTTTGTAACCAGGCTCAAGGACTATCTCCTGTCTCAGTACGAAGAAATTGAGGTCCAAAAAATCCATATCAAGGATTTGGTCAAGGAAGGCAAAGAATTCTTTGAAATGGAGCATCCCTATGTCGCTTTCTTGCCGACCTATCTGGAAGGTGGAAATGGTGTCGATAACGGCGATGTTGAGATTCTAACGACTCCAGTGGGCGACTTTATCGCTTATGGAGACAATGCTAGTAAGTGTTTTGGGGTAGTGGGATCTGGTAATCGCAATTTTAACAATCAATACTGCCTGACAGCCAAGCAGTATAGCCAGCGCTTTGGCTTCCCGGTCCTAGCAGACTTTGAAATGCGTGGTATGCTGGGAGATATTAAAAAGGTCGCAGCGATTATCGCGGATTTGTATGAGTTAGAAACAGAAAAATAAAGTAGTACTGAGGGGCAGTTGGGATTTTCAACTGCTTTTTGTGTATGCAAAAAGCACCCTGTAAGGGCGCCATTTTATAAACTATCCTGCTTTTCCGATGGCAAGTGCATAGATAAAGAAAATAGCAAAGCCAAAGAGGAAAATCAATCCTGCGATTGCGAGGAGTTTTAGCCAGGAAGGAAGATTTTTATTCTCACGTGTCACCAATACATAGTTCAAAAGAGCGAAGAATGGTGTTGTCAGGAAAGAACCGATCATGGCAAAGCGAAGCATGGTTGAAACTTGTCCAGCAAAGAATTTAATAATTACGATACCAATGATAGCGGTAATGGTCATCCAGATGTTCAAAGATTTGCGAGTATCCTCTTTTTGACGAATCAAGAGTCGTAGCGATTCCTGATTGACACGAGAGTAACCATCGATAACGGTGATGACTGTTCCAAAGATACAAAGAAAGGCGATAAAGGTAATCAAATAACGGGACCATTCTCCAAGAACAGAGGCATACATACCCACAAATTGAGAAATGTACTTGGCTGAAGCGGCTTCAACTGCCTGTCCTGTAGGATATTGAATAAGTGCTCCAAGTGCCACGAAGAATACAGCTAGAATAGCAGTTCCAATGTAACCAACGTTAAAGTCGAAAAGAGCGTCCGCTGTATTAAAGTTGACGGTCTTTTTCTTTTCAGCAGACCAGAGTGAATTGATGGCTGAAATTTCAATAGGGGCAGGCATCCATCCTAAGAGGGAAACGATAAAAGGGAGGGCCGCCATTTGCCAAGGTGTCTTTTCGACAAAATCAGAGCTGTATTCTGGATGCTTAATTGCTGCAATGATAACTGCAAGAACTGTTGCAATGGTCAAAGCAGACATGATCCATTTTGCCATACCATCCAATAGTTTATAGCCACCAAAGAGTAGCATGGCCCAAATGACTGCAACAAGGATAAGGGACCATTGAGTGATGCTAAGTCCAATCATTGGGAAGGCGCTAGCGATGATGGCTGAGCAAAGGATAGCGACTCCAGCTGTATTGACCATAGCAGAGAAGACATTGAGGACAAAGAAAATTCAGAGATAGAGTTTCCCTTTTTCGGCATAGCCTTCGACCAAGGTTTTACCAGTGTCGGCAGTATATTCGGCACCAAAACGGAAAAATGGATATTTAAAAACATTGGCCAAGATAACCAAGAGGAGTAGTGACCAACCATAAGAACCACCAGCTTGAGTAGAGGATACAATGTGAGAACCTCCAACGGCAGCAGAAGCCATTAGGATTCCTGGCCCCATTGCCTTTAGTTTGCTTGCCCAGGTTGACTGGTTTGATAACGTAACTTGTGACATAATAAACACTCCTATTTTTGAATTTTCAGAATAATCTGAATAGATAGCTACTATTCTACAAAAAACTTAAAGGAAATGCAAGAATATTTTGAAAAATATAGAAAATTACAGAAAACTTTACATGCATTAATGAAATTTCTCCAAGGAGAATATGGTAAGCCTAAAAAATCCGAGAAGAAAGCTTCTCGGATTTTGATTATTTCAATTGATCTGTGACGTCTTTTGAGAGCAACATTCCCAGATGGTAAGTTTTATTGATATGTGCAATGACATCATTGATATTTTCAGTCATGTGAATTTTCTCTTTGATGTCAGACCTAAATGTTTCGTCCTTCAAGAGTTGCTCTTGGTAGAGTCTTTGAAGTCTTTCCTTCTCGTACTTATTGAGCAGAAAAAGGAAAACCAAGCTAAGTACAACGAGGATATAAGCATATTGGCTCATAAGGAATCTCCCAGTGTGATAAATAGTAAAAGTGAATAAATTGTTTCATTGAACAGCTGCAAGGCCGAACAAAATATAAATGTTATTTTGCCTAAATCTTTCAGATTGCTTTGCAATCAAGTGACTTGAAAACTACGGCCAGCCTCTAAGCCAATTAATATGATTTGATTGACCAATTTAGTGAGGCGTTTAGGCAACTTGTACTGGTTACGATGTTCTAGGACATAAATCGATAATATTTATGTCCCCGAACTAGTGAAGCACCAAGCCAAATCCCTGATAGGATTTGGCGTTAGTTACTTCGACTGCTTTATAATCAAGTGCTTTAAAAGATTACGACATGAGCCTAACCAAATCGATATTATTTGGTTAGGTGAATTAGTGAAGCGTTTAGGCAACTCGTACTGGTTACGACGTCATGGCCTCTAAATCGATTATATTTAGGGGCCATGACTAGTGAAGCGCCTAGCCAAAGTCCGAATAGGATTTGGCGTTAGTTACTTAGATTGCTCTGCAATCAAGTAACTTTGGCGATTTACATCTTTTCCGGCGCTTCTACTCCGAGCAAACGAAGAGCTTCTTTGAGGACCACTGCGGTTGCGTAGCTGAGGGCTAGACGGCTGTCGCGCTCAGGACTTTCATCTAGGATACGTGTATGTGCATAGTACTTGTTGAAAGCTTGAGCCAGACTAATCGCAAATTTCGCAATGATCGAAGGTTCAAAATTATCTGCTGCACGATTGATAATACGTGGGAAGTCTTGGAGTAGTTTAATGATTTCCCAGCTTTCAGCATCGTTCAAGCTGTAGTTGCCAGCTGTATCTGGTTTGAAATCGGCTTTGCGCAAGATAGATTGGATACGAGCGTAGGCGTATTGAACGTAAGGTCCAGTTTCCCCTTCAAAGGATACCATAGCTTCAAGGTCGAAGTCATATCCATTTGTACGGTCGGTCTTAAGATCATAGAACTTGATAGCCCCGACTCCAACAGCGTGGGCAACCTGGTCTTTATTTTCTAACTCAGGATTTTTCGCTTCGATTTGGGCCTTGGCACGACTAACAGCCTCAGCGATAGTCGGTTCTAGCAAGATGACATTTCCTTTACGAGTAGAAAGTTTTTTCCCTTCTTTTGTTACCAATCCAAACGGAACATGGACAATGTCTTGGCTCCAATCGTAGCCCATCTCTTGTAGTACTGCCTTGAGTTGTTTGAAGTGGGCAGATTGCTCTTGACCAACAACATAGATGGATTTTGCAAATTGGTATTCGTTTTTACGGTAAAGAGCTGCAGCCAAGTCTCGTGTGATATAGAGAGTTGCACCATCAGATTTTTTGATAAGGGCTGGATGTTCAATTCCATATTTCTCAAGATTCACAACTTGAGCCCCTTCTGACTCAACAAGAAGTCCTTTTTCAGCGAGAATGTCTACAACAGCATCCATCTTATCATTGTAGAAGGCTTCTCCGTTGTAGCTGTCAAAATCAACTTGCAATTCATTGTAAAGGCGGTTGAATTCCACTAAACTTTCATCACGGAACCATTGCCAGAGAGCGAGGGCTTCCTCATCTCCATTTTCTAGTTTGCGGAACCATTCGCGTGCTTCTTCATCCAAGCTAGGATCTTTTTCAGCTTCAGCATTGATGCGAACGTAGAGTTTAAGAAGTTCATCGATTGGATGTGCTTTAACGGCTTCCTCATTTCCCCATTTTTTGTAGGCAACGATCAACATTCCAAACTGTTTACCCCAGTCTCCTAGGTGGTTGACCTTGACTGTTTGATAGCCAATCTTTTGGAAAATATGTGACAAGCTATCTCCGATAACAGTTGAACGCAAGTGCCCAATAGAGAATGGTTTTGCGATGTTGGGACTAGACATGTCGATAACGACATTTTCTTGCTTACCAATGGTTTGGTCGGCATAGTGCTCTTTTTCAGTGATAACATCCTGCAATACCTGAGCCGAAATAGCAGATTTATCAAGGAAAAAGTTGACGTAAGGTCCAGTAGCGACAACCTTTTCAAAGGCTTGGCTGTTAATTTTTTCAGCAATATCTGCTGCAATCATTTGCGGAGCTTTACGCTCGACTTTTGCTAGAGAAAAGGCAGGGAAGGCGATGTCTCCCATTTCTGAGTTTTTAGGTGTTTCCAGTAAATTTAAAATAGCCTCTTGGTCCAGGCTATCAATGACGCTAGCCAACTCGCTAGCAATCAATTCTTTTGTATTCATAAGGGCTCCTTTTGGGCTTTTTTACTATTTTAACACAATTTACTACATTTTTTGAGAAAGAAAAGAATTTTTTTGAATTATCTAGTTTTTTTGGTATAATGTAGTTATAAAATAAATGTAAAACTTGTTATAAATATTCACTTAAGAGGATAATATGAGAAAAAGAGAACGGCATCAATTGATTAAAAAGATGATCACCGAAGAAAAACTTGGGACACAAAAAGAGATTCAAGATCGTTTAGAAGCTCGTAATGTTTATGTGACACAAACGACTTTATCACGTGATTTGCGTGAAATCGGCTTGACCAAGGTTAAGAAAAATGATATGGTGTATTATGTACTAGCAAATGAGACAGATAAGATTGATTTAGTTGAGTTTTTGTCTCATCATTTAGAAGGAGTTGCAAGAGCTGAGTTTACCTTGGTACTTCATACTAAACTTGGGGAAGCTGCAGTCTTAGCAAACATTGTAGATGCAAACAAGGATGAATGGATTTTAGGAACGGTTGCTGGTGCTAATACCTTATTGGTTATTTGTCGAGACCAGCACGTTGCCAAGCTGATGGAAGATCGTTTGCTAGATTTGATGAAAGATAAATAAGGTCTTGGGAGTTGCTCTCAAGACTTATTTTTAGCAAGGGGAGACGGAAAATGGCAACAGAAAAGCTATCACCCGGCATGCAACAGTATGTGGATATTAAGAAACAATACCCAGATGCTTTTTTGCTTTTTCGAATGGGTGATTTTTACGAGTTGTTCTATGAAGATGCAATTAATGCAGCACAGATTTTAGAAATTTCCTTAACGAGTCGGAATAAAAATGCAGAAAATCCGATACCCATGGCGGGCGTCCCCTATCATTCTGCCCAGCAGTATATCGATGTTCTGATTGAACAGGGTTATAAAGTTGCTATAGCCGAACAGATGGAAGATCCCAAACAAGCGGTTGGTGTTGTCAAGCGAGAGGTGGTGCAGGTCATCACACCTGGTACAGTAGTCGATAGTAGTAAGCCCGATAGTCAGAATAATTTCTTGGTTGCCTTAGATCGTGATGGCAATCAATTTGGTCTGGCTTATATGGATCTAGTGACAGGTGATTTTTATGTGACTGGTTTATTGGATTTTACTCTCGTTTGTGGGGAAATCCGTAACCTCAAGGCTCGAGAAGTGGTGCTGGGTTATGACTTGTCTGAGGAAGAAGAACAAATCCTCAGCCGTCAGATGAATTTGTTGCTTTCCTATGAGAAGGAAGGCTTCGAGGATATTCATTTACTAGATTCACGTTTGGCAGCTGTGGAGCAAGCGGCAGCTAGTAAGCTGCTCCAGTATGTTCACCGGACCCAGATGCGGGAATTGAACCATCTCAAACCAGTTATCCGCTATGAAATCAAAGATTTCTTACAGATGGACTATGCGACCAAGGCTAGTCTGGATTTGGTTGAAAATGCCCGTTCAGGCAAGAAGCAAGGCAGTCTTTTCTGGCTTTTGGATGAAACCAAAACAGCTATGGGTATGCGGCTCTTGCGTTCTTGGATTCATCGTCCCTTGATTGATAAGGAACGAATCGTCCAACGTCAAGAGGTGGTGCAGGTCTTTCTTGACCACTTCTTTGAGCGTAGTGATTTAACGGATAGCCTCAAGGGTGTTTATGATATCGAACGCTTGGCTAGTCGGGTTTCTTTTGGCAAGACCAATCCCAAGGATCTCTTGCAGTTGGCGACCACCTTATCCAGTGTGCCACGGATTCGAGCGATTTTAGAAGGAATGGAGCAACCTGCCCTAGCCTATCTTATCGAACAGTTAGATGCCATCCCTGAGTTGGAGAGCTTGATTAGTGCTGCCATTGCTCCTGAAGCTCCTCACGTGATTACGGAAGGTGGCATTATCCGTACGGGATTTGATGAGACCTTGGATAAATATCGTCGTGTCCTCAGAGAAGGGACTAGCTGGATTGCTGAGATTGAGGCTAAGGAGCGGGAAAACTCTGGCATCAGCACGCTTAAGATTGACTACAATAAAAAAGATGGCTACTATTTCCATGTGACTAATTCGCAACTGGGAAATGTGCCAGCCCACTTTTTCCGCAAGGCAACGCTGAAAAACTCGGAACGCTTTGGTACCGAAGAATTAGCCCGTATCGAGGGAGATATGCTGGAGGCGCGTGAGAAGTCAGCCAACCTAGAATACGAAATCTTTATGCGCATCCGTGAGGAAGTCAGCAAGTACATCCAGCGTTTGCAGACTCTAGCTCAAGGAATTGCAACGGTTGATGTCTTGCAAAGTCTCGCAGTTGTGGCTGAAACCCAGCATTTGATCCGACCTGAGTTTGGGGATGATTCACAAATCGATATCCAAAAGGGACGCCATGCTGTCGTTGAAAAGGTCATGGGAGCTCAGACCTATATTCCTAATACCATTCAGATGACAGAAGATACCAGTATTCAGCTAATCACAGGGCCAAACATGAGTGGGAAGTCTACCTACATGCGTCAGCTAGCCATAACAGCGGTTATGGCCCAGCTGGGTTCTTATGTGCCGGCTGAGAGCACCCATTTGCCTATTTTCGATGCTATCTTTACCCGCATTGGAGCAGCAGATGACTTGGTTTCAGGTCAATCAACCTTCATGGTGGAGATGATGGAGGCCAACAATGCCATTTCTCATGCGACCAAGGATTCCTTGATTCTCTTTGATGAGTTAGGTCGAGGAACTGCGACTTATGATGGGATGGCTCTTGCCCAGTCCATCATCGAATACATTCATGAACATATCGGAGCCAAAACCCTCTTTGCGACCCACTACCATGAGTTGACCAGTCTGGAGTCTAGCTTGGAACACTTGGTCAATGTCCATGTGGCAACCTTGGAGCAGGATGGGCAGGTCACCTTCCTTCATAAGATTGAACCAGGACCAGCTGACAAATCCTATGGTATCCACGTTGCTAAGATTGCTGGCTTGCCAGCAGAACTTTTAGCAAGGGCGGATAAGATATTGACTCAACTGGAGAATCAAGGGACGGAAAGTCCTGCTCCGATGAGGCAAACTAGCGCCGTCACGGAACAGATTTCTCTCTTTGAAACGCCAGCAGAACATCCTATCCTAGCAGAATTAGCTAAACTAGATGTTTACAACATGACACCTATGCAGGCTATGAATGTTTTAGTCGAGTTCAAACAAAAATTATAAAAAGAATCCCACTCATGCATTTGTGAGTGGGTTTTTCTCTATTACTTTTTATGGGCCAAAAGTTGATTGATGTGGTCCACTTTTTTAGCTTCTCTTTTATAGAGGATAGTCCAGATGATAAGGTAGACAATCGCAAACTCTGGAATGAGCTGGAGATAGAAGGTCCAGTGGAAGGGGAACCAACCAGCCAGAGTTGCTAGTGGAACAAAGCCAGCCAGCATGAGGAAGAAATGGGAAAGTGTTGCACGGAGTAAGCTCCAGTCACGGCTGAATAAGCGGCTGCCAAAGCTAAAGAGAACGCCGATAGCTGACCAGATGATCATGCAGTAGAGCAAGACCAGAGCACCGTGAACCTGATGTTGCACTATCACTTGTCCGACTATAGAATCGGGACTAAGTGGAGCGTAGGTATTTGGTGCATAAATGAGTGAAAAGAGGATAGAGAGGATGAGGCCGATAAGTACACCAGCGGCTGCATCGTGAAAGATTTGTTTTTTCATAGTTCTAATTTCTCCTTGATGGTTTTTAGGTAACGGCGTGAAGAGTAGGTAAAGCTTTCGTTTTTGAGAAAGATTTCGACTAGGCCGTTGGGAGTTAGTTTGAGATGAGAGATAGCGTCAATATTAACGATTTCAGATTGGGAAATTTGGATAAAAGTGGTCGGCAGAATTTCAAGAACTTGATAGAGACGCAAATCAATGGTATAGGTCTGAGATGCAGTTTCTGCTAGAACCTTGCGATTCTCGATATAGAAGCGTTGTATCTTACAAATCTTAACTAGATAGACCTGATCATCAATCTTTCCTTTGATTGTTTCTTTTTGGTCAAGATTTTCTGCGAACTCGATGACTTTCTGGACTTTTTCGGTCGGCTGAGGAGTTTGGACAATCAGTTTTTCCTCCTCATAAGTCTCCTTAATCTGTAATTCTACTTTCATAAATTTCCCTCCTTTTCAGTTATACAAGGTTGTGATCACTTCCTGTACACCTTTATTAAACACTATTTTACGACCCATGGCAAGAGCTTTTGCCTATGTGGAGATGTGGTATTTGCTTTTTCTGGTAACATCTGAAATATGGTATAATAGCACTAATCAATTTCTAGGAAAATAGATACAGAAAGGGGCTGAAAGATGTCTCATATTATTGAATTGCCAGAAGTGTTGGCAAACCAGATCGCGGCAGGAGAGGTCATTGAACGTCCTGCCAGTGTGGTCAAAGAGTTGGTAGAAAATGCCATTGATGCGGGTTCTAGCCAGATTATCATTGAGATTGAGGAAGCTGGTCTTAAGAAGATTCAAATCACAGATAATGGCCATGGAATTGCCCACGATGAGGTTGAATTGGCCCTGCGTCGTCATGCAACCAGTAAGATAAAAAATCAGGCAGACCTCTTTCGGATTCGGACGCTCGGATTTCGAGGTGAAGCCCTGCCTTCTATCGCTTCTGTCAGTGTCTTGACTTTGTTGACGGCGGTGGATGGTGCGAGTCATGGGACCAAGCTCGTTGCGCGTGGGGGAGAAATTGAGGAAGTCATCCCAGCGACTAGTCCTGTGGGGACCAAGGTTTGTGTGGAGGACCTCTTTTTCAACACACCTGCCCGCCTCAAGTATATGAAGAGCCAGCAAGCGGAATTGTCTCATATCATTGATATTGTCAATCGTCTGGGATTGGCTCATCCTGAGATTTCTTTTAGTTTAATCAGTGATGGCAAGGAAATGACGCGGACAGCAGGGACTGGTCAACTGCGTCAAGCCATCGCAGGGATTTACGGTTTGGCGAGTGCTAAGAAGATGATTGCCATTGAGAACTCTGACCTAGATTTCGAAATTTCAGGTTTTGTTTCATTGCCTGAGTTGACTCGGGCCAACCGCAACTATATCAGTCTCTTCATCAATGGCCGTTATATCAAGAACTTCCTGCTCAATCGTGCCATTTTAGATGGTTATGGAAGCAAACTTATGGTGGGGCGTTTTCCACTGGCAGTCATTCACATCCATATCGACCCTTATCTGGCTGATGTCAATGTTCATCCAACCAAACAAGAAGTGCGGATTTCTAAGGAAAGAGAGCTGATGGCGCTGGTTTCAGAAGCTATTTCAAATAGTCTCAAGGAACAAGCCTTGATACCTGATGCTTTAGAAAATCTTGCCAAGTCGACCATGCGTAATCGTCAAAAGGTAGAGCAGACCATTCTCCCACTCAAAGAAAATACGCTTTACTATGAAAAAACAGAACTCTCAAAACCTAGTCAAGCTGAGGTGGCTGATAATCAGGTTGAATTAACTGAGGAGGGTAGGGACCTAACCCTGTTTGCCAAGGAAACCTTGGATCAGTTGACCAAGCCAGCAAAACTGCATTTTGCAGAGAGAAAGCCTGCTAACTACGACCAACTAGACCACCCAGAGTTAGATCTAGCTAGTCTCGATAAGGCTTATGACAAGCTGGAGAGAGAGGAAGCATCCAGCTTCCCAGAGTTGGAGTTTTTCGGGCAGATGCACGGGACTTATCTCTTTGCCCAAGGGCGAGATGGACTCTATATCATTGACCAACACGCGGCTCAGGAACGGGTCAAGTACGAGGAATACCGTGAAAGCATTGGCAATGTTGACCAGAGCCAGCAACAACTCCTAGTACCCTATATTTTTGAATTTCCTGCGGATGATGCCCTTCGTCTCAGGGAAAGAATGCCTCTCTTAGAGGAAGTGGGTGTCTTTTTAGCAGAGTACGGAGAAAATCAATTTATCCTACGTGAACATCCTATTTGGATGGCAGAAGAAGAGATTGAGTCAGGTATCTATGAAATGTGCGACATGCTGCTCTTGACTAAGGAAGTTTCGATCAAGAAATACCGAGCAGAGCTAGCCATTATGATGTCCTGCAAGCGGTCTATCAAGGCCAACCATCGTATCGATGACCACTCAGCCAGACAGCTCCTTTATCAGCTTTCTCAATGTGACAATCCCTATAACTGTCCACACGGACGTCCCGTTTTGGTGCATTTTACCAAGTCAGATATGGAAAAAATGTTCCGACGCATTCAGGAAAATCATACGAGTCTTCGTGAGTTGGGGAAATATTAAGAACACAAAAAGCCTTTGTTCCTTTTGAACAAGGCTTTTTAGTTTTTCTAAGGTGGGAACTTTGATTGGACTTGGGCAAGTTGACATGAGGTTTACACTTGCTTGACAAGACCAGTCCTATAAAAGTTATGAGAAATATGATTCAATTGACTCAAGGTTTTGTAGAGTCGTCTTGGTTCAAAGGATTCTTAAGACCAACCACCTTATCAAGATAACGCTGTTTGGTTTTGAGAGCTTTGTTGATAGCAATCGCTGAAGCGATTAAGAGAACGAAGGTCAGCCAAATCCAGACGGTGAATTCGGCCGGGAAACTAGAACCAGCTAAAAAGAGATAGATAGCCAAAGCCAAGACGAAAATATAAATCACTTGCCAGAGACCATAGGATTTAACCTCTTTATAGTATTTGTCCTTGTCTTCCTCCAAGATCACTTCTGTAGAAGTTTTTTCAGAATTTTCATCTAGTAGTAGATAGTCAGTTGTTACTTGGAAAATCTTGCTTAATTCAATGATTTTTTCGATTTCTGGAAGGACTTGTCCAGACTCCCATTTTGAGATGCTTTGCCGAGAAACATTAATTTTTTCTGCTAGCTTTTCTTGGGACCAACCTTTTTCCTTTCGGAGTTCAAATAGTTTTTCTGCGAGTTTCATCATTCTATCCTCCTTTTTCTACCTCTATCCTAACAATTTTTACTTATAATGAGAATACAATCTCCTGTACTATTTGTCAACCAGAGGTTGCACTTGTGTTTGCAGTTTTCAGCAAAAAAATATGATATACTAGGTAAGAAAAAGCGAAGAAATTATGAAAAAGGAATAAAAGATGAAAGAATTTTTTGCCCTCCCCAAGCAAATTCAAATGCGGGAATGGATGAGCTTTGTAGCACGGATTTTAGAGAGTGCCATTACTCCTTTTATGGCCATGTACTATGTTCAATATTTTGGAGCCTTTTGGGCGGGGTTATTGATGATCACAACCAAACTCATTGGTTTTTTAGCTGGGCTGTATGGTGGACATTTGGCGGATCTTTGGGGACGTAAGAAAGTCATTGACTGGGGAAACTTTGGTCTTGCGAGTGGCTACTTTCTTGTGCTGCTGGCAAATATGCCTAATCATATTTTTCCCTTTTTGACTTTTGTCGGAATGTTGCTGGCAGAGACTGCAGGAACTTTCTCTTGGCCGGCTATTGATGCGATGATTATTGATTTGACCGACGAGCAAAATCGCCGTTTCGTTTATACGATTAGTTATTGGTTTGTCAATGTATCCGTTATGTTAGGAGCAGGGCTTGCAGGTTTCTTTTACGACCACCATTTTTTTGAGTTGCTTCTGGTTTTGACGGTGATTAGCTTCTTGAATTTTTTCCTCGCTTGGAAATATTTTTCAGAAAGCAAGCCAGCTAATCTGGTCTTTGAGCATGGTAGCAGTCCTTTGGCAACTGTGAAAAATTATGTTTCTGTTTTTCAGGACAAAATTTTCCTACTTTATACGTTAGGGACTGTATTTAATGGTGTTATCTGGTTGCAAGTTGACAATTATATACCCGTTCATTTGAAAGAGTCATTCATCGCGAGTAGTGTTTTCGGTATTCATATTTCAGGAGCTAAGATGCTCAGTATCATGGTTTTTATCAATACCCTGATTATTGTTTGCTTCATAACGACTGCCAATCGTTTGACCAAGGAAATGAAGCTCATACCGCAGTTTTTATTGGGAAGTATTATCTTTGACTTGGGTATGCTTTTCACCATTGTCTTCAGGAGTTTCTGGGCTCTGTTTTTGCTAGCCATTCTCTATACTATGGGGGAACTCATCTGCATGCCGCCAAGCCAAGTTTTGCGGGCGGAAATGATGAATGAGAATAAGCTCGGAACCTACTCAGGTTTCCTTAATATGGCGCAGCCTTTAGCGTCTATTTTAGCGGGGGCGATGATTTCTATCAGCGCTGCAACAGGTGCTGTAGGTGTTTGGCTCGTTTTTATTGTGTGTGCAGTACTTGGGTTGCTTCTTATCATCAGAGCAGCGCATTTACAAGGAATTGCAAATCAATTATAGAAAGTGAAAATTATGTACGAATATCTAAAAGGAATCATTACCAAAATCACTGCCAAATACATCGTTCTTGAAACCAACGGTATCGGTTATATCTTGCATGTAGCCAATCCCTATGCTTACTCAGGTCAGGTCAATCAAGAAACTCAAATTTATGTGCACCAAGTTGTTCGTGAGGACGCGCATCTGCTCTACGGTTTTCGCTCAGAAGATGAGAAGAAACTCTTTCTCAGTCTAATCTCGGTTTCTGGGATTGGTCCTGTATCAGCTTTAGCTATTATCGCTGCCGATGACAATGCGGGTTTGGTTCAGGCAATCGAGACTAAGAACATCACCTACTTGACCAAGTTCCCTAAAATTGGCAAGAAAACAGCCCAGCAGATGGTGCTAGACTTGGAAGGTAAGGTAGTTGTGGCTAGTGATGACCTTCCTGCTAAGGTCGCAGTGCAAACCAGCGCTGAAAACCAAGAACTGGAAGAAGCCATGGAAGCCATGTTGGCATTGGGTTACAAGGCAACTGAACTCAAGAAGATCAAGAAATTCTTTGAAGGAACGACAGATACAGCTGAGAACTATATCAAATCGGCCCTTAAGATGTTGGTCAAATAGGAGATTTTTATGACAAAACGCTGTGGTTGGGTTAAAATGAATAACCCATTATATGTGGCCTATCATGATGAGGAGTGGGGCTACCCCCTCCATGATGACCAAGCATTGTTTGAGTTATTGTGCATGGAAACCTATCAGGCTGGTCTATCTTGGGAAACGGTACTAAACAAACGCCAAGGATTCCGAGAAGCATTTCATGGCTATCAAATTCAAGCGGTCGCGGAAATGACAGATGGGGAGTTGGAAGCCTTGTTAGAGAATCCAGCCATCATCCGAAATCGTGCCAAGCTCTTTGCGACACGTGCCAACGCCCAAGCATTTTTACAAATCCAGAAAACCTTTGGCTCTTTTGACGCTTATCTCTGGTCCTTTGTTGAGGGGAAAACGATCGTGAATGATGTTCCTGACTATCACCTAGCACCTGCTAAAACAGCCTTGTCTGAAAAGTTATCTCAAGATCTCAAAAAACGAGGCTTCAAGTTCACAGGTCCAGTCGCAGTTTTAGCTTTTCTACAAGCAGCAGGTCTGATTGATGACCACGAGAATGATTGTGAGTGGAAAAGCGGAAGTTAGTGAGTCCAAGCGTTTAACTATCTGAGAATATAGAAAAAGCTGAGAAACTCATCTCAGCTTTTTGATTATGTGACTATTAGTCCGTCTCGCTCCGTTAGGTGCGAGACAAATAAACCACCCGCTATGCGGGTGCGCGTCGAAGGTTATACCAAAAAACTCCAAACGCGATACAATAAAGGTGTTCAAGCCAATTGTAAAGCGAAAGGAGAAAAATATGGCACAAAAGGCACATAGTTTATCCCACACAAAGTGGATGTGTAAATATCACATTGTGTTCACCCCTAAGTATAGACGAAAAGTCATTTATAATCAATATCGGAGCAGTTTGGGAGAAATATTTCGCCGATTATGTAGTTATAAAGGTGTTGAGATTATCGAAGGCCACTTAATGCCTGATCATGTACATATGTTAGTAAGTATTCCACCAAGGATAAGTGTTTCAAGTTTTATGGGGTATTTAAAAGGCAAAAGTGCACTCATGATGTTTGACAAACACGCCAACCTCAAGTATAAGTTTGGCAACCGGCATTTCTGGGCGGAAGGTTACTACGTGAGTACAGTAGGACTTAATGAAGCCACAATTAAGAAATATATTCAAGAACAGGAAAAGCATGATATAGCGTTGGATAAATTGAGTGTAAAAGAATATGAGAATCCCTTTAGGGATAGTGGCAAGTAATGCACACACCTCTTTGAGAGGTTTGTGACGAGTCAAGAGCAATGAGGCTTGAACAAAGTGAAAGCCAGCGTCTTTAGGCGCTGGCTGGTGATGTGGGCTTATAGCCCTGGGACAAACCACCCGTTAGATGGGTGGTCATGATTATATGCTAGTAACTTTTATAGTGCAGTAAGAAATGTCAGTCCACCTAAGACAACGCCAGCTGAGTTTGGAATAATTAGTATCCAATCCTTCTTAGGCTCTTTTGTCCATCCGTAAATAACCCAAATTAAACAAGATACTGCTGCGGATAAAGGCTGGAATGGTTGAGCTTTGTTGCCTTGTAAATTGGCAAAAATTTGTGGGATGTAGGCGATAAATACAACAATCCCGATAAAGGCTCCAATTGAACCGACAATTTGATTTATTTTTTGTTTAGTCATATACACCTCCTTTAAAAAGATATCATAGAAATAAGCAAAATGCAATAAATTCAGACACAAATTGTAACGAAAATCAATACCAAAGCACAAAAATGGAGAAATTGTTTATTTTTTGTTATAGTCAAAGCGAATGACTTGCTCCTGTGCATCCACATAAGCGTGAACGCCAAAGGGTACAATGGCTCTTGGTGTGGCGTGACCGACATTCAGATTATAGACAATCGGGATATTGCTGTCAATGATATCCAATAGTGCTTCCTTGTAGTCGTCATAGAAGGTTTCATCCATTGGCTTTCCGACCAAGAGTCCACTGATAACCCCAAATATCCCCGTGTCCTTTAAAGTCCGCAACATTTTTTTGAAATCATCAGGTTCAGGCTTTTCTTCGCTTGTTTCTAGCAAGAGAATCTTTCCTTCCCAGTCACATAAGTCAGGGAAGAGTCGGTACTCTTGGCAGAGGTCCGTGCTGTCTGCGTATCGAGAATTGTCAAAGATATCATAGAGGGACTCAAGGCAACCACCGAGAATTTCTCCCTCAAACTGAGCATTTCCTTGCAACAAATCAAAGCCTGTATTTACATGACTGATACGAGCTGTTCCCAGAGCCTTGGGACTAAAATCAGTCCGTTCCTCATACCAAAGGTCGCTAGGGCGGATTTCTGAGATTCTTCCCGTCTCGATCAATTCTTTAAAGTAGTGGAGACTATAGGGCAACATCTCCTTGTCCAATTCACAAATGTCTGCTAGAAAGGATTGCCCATAAAAAGTCTTGACCCCTAGTTTGTGCAACATAAGGTGGTTCATAGTGGTATCTGAGAAACCAAGAAAAATCTTTTGTTTGATAACTTTTTCTAGTTGGTCATTTTCAAAAAGGTAGGGTAGCAAGCGATAGGTATCATCCCCACCGATGGCACATAGGACCATGTCGATGCTATCATCAGAAAAGGCCTGCATCAAATCCTCTGCACGTGCCTCCGGATGGTCCTTGATAAAGTCTAACCCTTTTAGCGAATGGGGCAAAAAGATAGGATTGAGTCCTAGATCCCTGAGACGTTGGAGACCCAAATCGACTTCGTGTTTGACAAAATCCTCTCCGATAACACCGCTAGACAAACTAACAATACCAATAGTAGAAACCATATCTCATCCTCCTAGAAATAGATTGATACTCTTCGAAAATCAAATTCAAACCACGTCAGCTTTGCCTTGCCGTATATATGTTACTGACCTTGTCAGTTCTATCTACAACCTCAAAGCAGTGCTTTGAGCACCCTGCGGCTAGCTTCCTAGTTTGCTCTTTGATTTTCATTGAGTATGAGCCTATTCTATCACAAAAGATGAGAGAAAACTACAAGAATGAGACTCAGAAGTGCTATTGAATCTCAAGAAAGCAAGTGAAAAAGCAACCGCTTGTGCAGTTGCTTTTCGTTTTTCTAATCTCTAATCTCACTAGATATGAGTTACTTGGTCAACTCTTGATTATAGGAGAGAGCTAAATCAATCCAGTAAGGAAGTTCTTTTTGACCTTCAATATCTAGGTCTATATAGCCATGATAAGGTCGCCCTCTCATCAATGTAGTACGAGCTCCTGTTCGGGGTAGAACTTGCTTTTCCATTTCTTTGCCAATTCTCACCATAACCAGCTCGTCCTTTCTGGAACTGACTGTAAGGACCATTTTCCCACGAATCATAAAGGCAAGACCACCAAACAGTTTCTTTTCTTCTAACTCTTCTTCGAAAATTTGGGGAGGAAGTTTGAGTGCTAGAATTTTTCGAATCTGCTGAGCTAAAGATTGACTATATGCCATAGCTTTTCACTTTTCTTAATAACGTGATGGGCCCGCACTTGCACTTCGGATATTGAAACGTTTCTTGAGATAGAAGCGAAGAGCGAGAAGGGTAGCTCCCAGGATAGCCAAAGGCAATGGAGCAAGGACTGGATTGAGGTTGGCTGGTAGGAAGCTTGTTGCAAAGAAGACAACCAACCAAAGGACCATAGAAGCCAGGATAACGAGGATTGATTTCCAGAATGGAGGACGTTGGCTACGATCTGTGTCTGGTCCATAGTACTGGTAGACAAAGTAGTACATCAAGTAGAAGGCAACACCTCCAACAAGCCCAACCAACAAGAGGGTAATCAAACCATAGCCAATAGCCTGGTCTGTAGAGAAAAAGTTGGTCAGAGCGCTAACCAGTGCAAAGAGACTGGTAATAAAAAGGGCTGAGTCCATAATCATGAGTTTTGGATCATCATTTTCTTTTGGATGCTCTTTTTCGTACTGTTCCTTGACTGTGAAACTGTGAGCCCAGTGAGTTGGAGCGCCATAGAGGGAACGAGCTGTTGTTCCTTTGACTTGCTCTTCAAGGATTTTAGGAATGACTTCCTCAAAAACAGCCTTGATTTCAGCATCTGTTTTGCCATCTTTGATAAATTGCTGGGTAGCAATATGGATAAACTCTTGGTTTTTCTTAGTTAGTTTTTGTAGATCAATCTGAGACATAGAGATTCCTCTTAGAACCATTTTTTATGGATGAGATAGAGAGTGAGCGAAACACTCATAGCAAAGGCGATAAAGACGATTAACCAGAAGGCGTGTGGTTCACCGTTTAAAGGGATTTCATTATCCTTGAAGTTCATCCCGTAGGCTGAGAAGATCATGGTTGGGACAGACATAACGATGGTCACGAGAGCCAGAGTTTTCATGATGTTGTTCTGGTTGTTGGAAATGATAGAGGCAAAGGTCTCTGTCATAGAGTGAAGGACGTTTCCATAGATATCTGCCATCTCGATGGCCTGTTGGGTTTCAATTAGAGTGTCTTCGAGTAGGTCTTCGTCTTCTAGGTATTTCTTGATGTTGCTAGTTGCGCTGGTCAATTTCTTAATCACGCGCTCGTTCGTCTTCAGTGAGGCCTTGAAATAGACGATGGTCTTTTCCAATTCCATGAGCTCGATCAGCTCTTCGTTTCGAGTAGACTTGTGAAGTTGACTTTCGATTTGTTCACTCTTACGGTCGATCGAACGAAGGGCCGTAAGGTAAAGTTCGGCGTTGCGGTAGAGAATCTGGAAGATAAAGCGTGAACGCATGAAAGTGTAGAAATTGCGCAGTCTACGGTTGATAAAGACATCGAGAACAGGGAGGGGCTCCAAGCAGGTAGTGATAATGGTCTCCTCTGTGATGATAATCCCCAGCGGAATCGTAACGTAGTAGGTACGATTGTTTCTTTCCTCTGTGATGGGAACGTCCACGATGATCAAAGTGTATTCATCTTCGATGGTAATACGGGACATTTCTTCCGCATCGAGCGGTGCTCGAAGGTCGGCAATGTCAATATCAAAGGCGTTGGCGATTTCCAGTGATTCATTTTGTGTAGGATTGACGAGGTTGATCCAAGTACCCGGTTCAAGCGTGTCGATCTCTTTAAATTCCGTTGTTGTTGAGAGAAAAACTTGTTTCATATCCCCTATCCTTTCCTACTATCTTCAGTGATTCATTTTTTGCACCGTACTATTATACTATAAAAACAGCTTTTTGGGTAATAGAATTTCACATTTTTTGGTATAATGGAAAGCAATAATGGACTAGAAAGAACAAAGATGCAAGATAAAATTGTCATTCATGGGGCACGTGCCCATAACTTAAAAAATATTGATGTGGAGATTCCGCGAGACAAGCTGGTTGTTGTGACTGGTTTGTCAGGTTCTGGGAAATCCAGTCTGGCCTTTGATACCCTCTATGCTGAGGGCCAACGTCGCTATGTAGAGAGTTTGTCAGCCTACGCTCGCCAGTTCTTGGGCAATATGGAAAAACCAGATGTGGATGCCATTGATGGCCTCAGCCCAGCTATTTCCATCGACCAGAAAACCACCAGCAAAAACCCTCGTTCGACCGTGGGAACGACGACTGAAATCAATGACTATCTGCGTCTCCTCTACGCACGTGTGGGGACGCCTTACTGTATCAACGGACACGGGGCTATCAAGGCTTCTTCTGTGGAGCAAATCGTTGATAAGGTCTTAGAATTGCCAGAACGCCAACACTTGCAGATTTTGGCCCCTGTTATCCGCAAGAAAAAAGGACAACATAAGAGCGTCATTGAAAAGATTCAGAAAGATGGCTATGTTCGTGTCCGAGTGGATGGGGAAGTCTATGATGTGACCGAAGTGCCTGAACTGTCTAAGAGCAAGCAACACAATATCGATGTTGTGGTCGACCGTATTGTCATCAAGGAGGGCATCCGTAGCCGTCTCTTTGACTCCATTGAGGCTGCCCTTCGTATCGCAGAAGGTTATGTGATTATCGACACTATGGACGATTCGGAGTTGCTCTTTTCTGAGCACTATGCCTGTCCAGTTTGTGGTTTTACTGTCCCAGAATTAGAGCCTCGACTCTTCTCCTTCAATGCTCCTTTTGGATCTTGTAGTGAGTGTGACGGTTTGGGCATCAAGCTAGAGGTGGATGTTGACTTGGTGGTTCCTGATACCAGCAAAACTTTGCGTGAGGGAGCCTTGGCACCTTGGAATCCTATCTCATCCAACTACTATCCAAACATGCTAGAGCAGGCCATGACAGCCTTTGGAGTGGATATGGATAAGCCTTTTGAGGACTTGTCAGAAGAAGATAAAAACTTGATTCTCTACGGCTCGGATGGCAAGGAATTCCATTTCCACTATGAAAATGAATTTGGCGGTGTGCGCGATATTGACATTCCGTTTGAGGGAGTTGTCAATAATATCAAGCGTCGTTACCATGAAACCAATAGTGACTACACGCGCACCCAGATGCGTCTCTACATGAATGAGCTGACTTGTGGAACCTGCCACGGCTACCGTCTCAACGACCAGGCCTTGTCTGTCCGTGTGGGTGGGGAGCAAGGACCGCATATCGGAGAAATCTCAGACTTGTCTATCGCAGACCACTTGGCTTTGGTGAGTCAGCTGACCCTGTCTGAAAATGAAGCCATCATTGCTCGTCCTATCCTCAAGGAAATCAAGGATCGCTTGACCTTCCTCAATAACGTGGGACTCAACTATTTGACTCTGTCACGTTCGGCAGGAACCCTTTCAGGTGGTGAGAGTCAGCGAATTCGCTTGGCAACCCAGATTGGTTCCAACCTATCAGGTGTCCTCTATATCCTAGATGAGCCGTCTATCGGTCTTCACCAGAGGGATAATGACCGCCTGATTGCCAGTCTGAAAAAGATGCGTGATTTGGGCAATACTCTCATCGTGGTAGAACATGACGAAGATACTATGCGAGAGGCGGATTATCTGATTGACGTTGGTCCAGGTGCCGGTGTTTTTGGTGGCGAGATTGTTGCTGCAGGAACACCCAAGCAGGTGGCTCGCAACAGCAAGTCTATCACAGGTCAGTACTTGTCAGGGAAACGTGCGATTCCAGTACCAGAAGAGCGCCGTTCCGGAAATGGTCGTTTTATCGAGGTGACAGGAGCGCGTGAGAACAACTTGCAAAATATCACCGCTCGCTTCCCGCTAGGAAAATTCATCGCAGTGACGGGGGTATCAGGTTCAGGGAAATCGACCTTAATCAACAGTATCCTCAAAAAAGCCATTGCCCAGAAGCTTAACCGCAATTCAGACAAGCCTGGTAAATTCAAGACGATTACAGGGATTGAGCATGTAGACCGCTTGATTGACATTGACCAGAGCCCGATCGGACGGACGCCGAGGTCCAACCCGGCTACCTATACGGGAGTTTTTGACGATATACGTGACCTTTTTGCCCAGACAAATGAAGCTAAGATTCGAGGCTATAAGAAGGGCCGTTTCAGTTTCAACGTCAAGGGAGGTCGTTGTGAAGCCTGCTCAGGTGACGGGATTATCAAGATCGAGATGCACTTCTTGCCAGATGTTTACGTGGCTTGTGAAGTCTGCCACGGGACTCGCTATAACAGTGAAACCCTAGAAGTCCACTATAAGGAAAAGAATATCTCGCAGGTCTTGGACATGACCGTCAACGATGCGGTGGAATTCTTCCAACACATTCCCAAGATTCAACGCAAACTTCAGACCATTAAGGATGTGGGGCTGGGCTATGTAACGCTAGGGCAACCGGCTACCACCCTTTCTGGAGGAGAAGCTCAGCGTATGAAGTTGGCTAGTGAACTCCATAAACGCTCGACAGGAAAATCCTTCTATATTCTGGATGAGCCAACGACAGGGCTTCATACTGAGGATATCGCTCGCTTGCTTAAAGTTTTAGCTCGCTTTGTCGACGATGGCAATACAGTCCTCGTCATCGAGCACAATCTGGATGTTATCAAGACGGCAGACCATATCATCGATTTGGGACCTGAGGGCGGTGTCGGTGGAGGAACCATCATCGCAACAGGAACTCCAGAAGAAGTAGCGGCCAATGAAGCCAGCTACACAGGACACTATTTGAAAGGAAAGTTAGATCATGAATAAACGTGTGCAAGCATTTCTAGCTAAAATGCAAGAAAAAGAACTAGATGGTATCATCATCAACAACCTTAAAAACGTCTATTATTTGACTGGTTTTTGGGGTTCAAATGGAACAGTTTTTATCAGCCGTGACCGTCAGGTTTTGGTGACGGACTCTCGTTATATCATTGCGGCTAAGCAAGAAGTAACAGGTTTTGAGATTGTGGCTGACCGCGATGAATTGGCTGTTATTGCAGGCATTGTTAAGGATATGGGCTTGTCTCGCGTCGGTTTTGAAGACGAGATTTCGGTCTCTTATTACCACCGTATGCAGACGGCCTTTGCAGGGATTGACTTGCTTCCACAGACTCAGTTTGTTGAAACGCTTCGTATGATTAAGGATGAGAAGGAGATTGCGACTATTCGCAAGGCTTGTTCCATCTCAGACCAAGCTTTCCACGATGCACTTGACTTTATCAAACCTGGAAAGACTGAGATCGAAATTGCCAACTTCCTTGACTTCCGTATGCGTGAGCTGGGAGCATCTGGCTTGTCTTTTGATACCATTCTAGCCAGTGGTATCAACTCTTCTAAGCCCCATGCCCATCCGATGCACAAACCAGTAGAACTAGGTGAAGCCATTACCATGGACTTCGGCTGTCTCTACGACCATTATGTCAGTGATATGACACGGACCATCTACCTCAGTCATGTCAGTGACGAGCAGGCAGAGATTTACAATACGGTTCTGAAAGCCAACCAAGCCTTGATTGATCAAGCTAAGGATGGCTTAGGTTTCCGCGACTTTGACAAAATACCTCGTGATATTATCATCGAGGCAGGCTATGGCGACTACTTTACTCACGGTATTGGACACGGTATCGGACTGGATATACACGAAGAACCTTATTTTAGCCAAACTTCGAAAGAAGTCATTAAGTCTGGTATGGTCTTGACTGATGAACCGGGTATCTATATTGAAGGTAAATACGGGGTCCGTATCGAGGATGATATCCTGATTACAGATAACGGTTGCGAATTGTTGACTCTAGCGCCGAAGGAATTAATTGTTATTTAAGAAAATTAAGATAAATCATTGACTTTTATATTTTAAAGGTTTATACTGATAGACGAAAACGGTAGGTGAGGCTACCATAGGGATACGGATGACTACCGCAAAGCAGTGGAGACACTACTCGTTGGTCAACAGTCCTGGTCGCGAAGGCCAAGACTAAGCTCATTACATCGCCCTATGGAGTTAAAGCTTGAACGAAAAAACAGATAATTAGTTTTTTAATCCTGCCATTTTATGGTGGGATTTTCTACTGTTTTAGAACAAGGAAAGGAGACAAACGATGCAAATTGACGATCATCCAGAACCGCACATACACAGCCAATCGCTGATTTGTGTCGTTCTGCCCTTATAAAGTGATTGGTCTCTGTGTATGAAACACATCATTCATACAGATAGGAGAAACCAATGAAAACTACAAAAGAAAGATTAGCAACAGCTATTCACACACCCTTAAACGAAACTCTATCTTTTTATAAGACAAGTCTAACAGGCTTGACTGAGGAGCAGGTGGAGAAAAATCGTGACCTATATGGCGAAAACACCATCACCAAGGGTCAAGAAGACAGTATCCTCAAAAAGATTTACGAATCTATTATCAATCCATTTACAATCATCCTGCTGGTCATCGCTATGATCTCCATGGTGACCAATGTCTGGTTGGCGAAGCCTGGACAAGAAGATCCGACAACCTCTATCATTATCGTCGTTCTCGTTCTAATCTCTGGTGGTATACGCTTTGTCCAAGAACTGCGGAGTGACAAGGCTGCGACCAATCTATCAAAAATGATTGTGAACACAGCCACAGTTATTCGTGAAGGCCAGAGTTTAGAGGTTGCAATTGAAGATTTGGTCGTTGGAGATATAGTCAAATTAAGTGCTGGGGATATGATACCAGCAGACCTCCTTTTGATTGAATCACGTGATTTCTTTGTTCAACAGTCTGGTTTGACAGGTGAAAGTGACTCGGTTGAAAAACTAGCCTTGTCAAAAATGAGTCAGTCAAATTTTGATAGTCTGCTAGAAGCAGAAGCGCTCGCTTTTATGGGAACCAATGTGATATCAGGAAGCGCCAAGGCTTTGATTCTAGCGGTCGGTGATGACACCATGATGGGAGAAATCGAGCAGACTCTCAATACCTATGACGAACCGACCTCTTTTGAACGGGAGATGAACAGCATCTCTTGGCTCTTGATCCGTTTGATGTTGGTCATGGTTCCCATCGTCTTTCTCTCCAATGGCTTGACAGATGGCGACTGGCTGGAAGCAGGTGTGTTTGCACTGAGTGTTGGTGTTGGATTGACACCTGAGATGCTTCCTATGATCATCACGGCTAGTTTAGCAAAAGGCTCCATTATCATGGCCAAGGAAAAAGTCGTCATCAAAAAACTCAATGCCATACAGGACCTAGGTGCTATTGATATCTTATGCACGGATAAAACCGGAACCCTTACCCAAGACGAAATTGTCCTTGAATATCCTTTGGATATACATGGAGATTTGGATTTGTCTGTGTTGAGACGGGCCTATCTCAATTCCTATTTTCAAACCGGTTTGAAAAACTTGATGGACCGTGCCATTATCAGTAGAACTGAAAAAGAAGCTAAAGAACACGCTATTCTACAAAATTTGGATACTAGCTTCCAAAAAATAGACGAATTGCCCTTTGATTTTGAACGCAGACGGATGAGTGTCATCGTCAAGGATGAGAACGAAGTTGTTAGTTTGGTAACCAAGGGTGCTCTAGAGGAAATGCTTGCGATTTCAACCCATGTGGAATATCAAGGTCAGATTAGCCCTCTGACGGATGATATCCGATTGGAAATCTTAAAAGAAGTGGACCAACTCAATCAACAGGGATTGCGAGTCTTGGGAGTCGCCTATAAAACAGGCCTAAAAGAAGGTTTTGCTTACTCCGTTGAAGATGAAAAAGAGATGATTCTAACAGGATATCTTGCCTTTCTAGATCCACCAAAACCATCAGCAGCACCTGCTATCCAAGCTTTGTTAGAACACGGTGTTCAAACGAAAATCTTGACGGGGGACAATGAGAAGGTAACCCAAGCAGTTTGCGAAAAAGTTGGTCTAGACGTTGATCAAATCTTGTTGGGTTCGGATATTGATGCCATGACGGACGAAGAGTTGGCCCAAGCAGTTGAGAAAGTGACTGTCTTTGCCAAACTCTCTCCGGATCAAAAAGCACGAATCATTTTACAAATCAAATCGAATGGACATTGTGTCGGCTATATGGGAGATGGGATCAATGATGCTCCTTCTATGAAAGTGGCAGATGTGGGGATTTCGGTTGATACAGCAGTAGATATTGCCAAAGAAACGGCTGATGTCATTTTGCTAGATAAGGATTTGATGGTGCTTGAAAAAGGGCTGGTTGAAGGGCGTAAGGTCTACGCTAATATGACCAAATATATCAAGATGACGGTCAGTTCTAACTTCGGGAATATTTTCTCTCTGTTAGTGTCTGGTATCTTTTTACCTTTCCTTCCTATGGCTCCGATTCACTTGATTGTCTTAAACCTCGTCTACGACCTTTCTTGCATTGCCTTGCCATTTGATAATGTGGATGAAGACTTTTTGAAACATCCTCATAAGTGGGAAGCTAAGTCTATTACTCGTTTTATGATTTGGATGGGTCCGATTTCTTCTGCCTTTGATATTTTAACCTTTATTTTGCTCTATTTTGTCATTGTCCCAATGGCGACAGGTCAAGCCTATGCTCACGGAGCAGAGGCTGCAACGGGCTTTATCATCTTGTTCCAGACAGGTTGGTTCATTGAATCCATGTGGTCCCAAACCATGGTTATCCATATGCTTCGTTCAGCAAAACTTCCTTTCTTACAAAGTCGTCCATCATGGTTTGTTCTTGGAACAACCTTGCTAGCAGCTAGTTTTGTGACCTTCCTTCCCTACTCTTCAATTGCTAGCCTGCTTCATTTAACCCCTTTGGAACCAATTTATTTCCTCTTTTTGCTTTTGATTATCGTTCTCTATATGATAAGTGTTACAGTTGTAAAACGATTGTATATCAAAAAATTTAAAAGTTGGTTATAAATTGATTTTGTCAAGAAAAAAGTACGAAAATCGCGAAAAAAGTTAAATTTTTTTAAAAATAGGTCGCAAGTCGGATGTTTTTTATGGTATAATAGACTAAACTGATAGTAACATGTAGCGAAAGGGGTAGGTACATGATCAAAATTTATACAGTCTCAAGTTGTACTAGCTGTAAAAAAGCGAAAACCTGGCTCAATGCCCACCAGTTAAGTTATAAAGAACAAAATCTCGGTAAAGAAGGAATTACAAGAGAAGAGTTATTAGATATTCTAACGAAAACAGATAATGGAATTGCCAGTATCGTTTCGTCAAAAAACCGCTACGCTAAGGCACTTGGAGTTGATATCGAGGATTTGAGTGTCAATGAAGTGCTCAACCTAATCATGGAAACACCACGGATCTTAAAGAGTCCGATTCTCGTTGATGAGAAGCGCCTGCAAGTCGGCTATAAAGAAGATGATATCCGTGCCTTCTTGCCACGCTCTGTCCGTAATGTAGAAAATGCAGAAGCACGTCTACGTGCAGCTCTATAAAACATCAAGGCTGGGAGTGACTCCTGGCCTTGTTTGCTCTTTTGTTTTAAAATCATGTGAGGAATTATGAAAAAGTTACTAATTGCTAGTTTTGCTCTCCTCTTTTTGCTTGCGGGATGTGGGCAAAAAAAGGAAACTCCTGCTGCTTCCACAACAGCATCTGAACCTCTCCAATCCAACCTTCCCGTTTTGGACAATGCCGAAAAGAATACGGTTGTCACCAAGACCTTGTTGATGCCGAAGTCAGAAAATGGAACGCAACAGACTCAGACCATTACCTATAAAGGTAATCAGTTTTTGACCTTGATCATCCAGCAAAAACGACCTGTCGGGGATGAACTCAAGACCTTTATCTCTGAAAATGGCCTAGAGGAGACGCAAAAAGCGCTTCTAGAAGCGGAAGAAAAGGATGAGACCATCCAAGAGGCACGCAAACTAGCAGGATTCAAACTGGAAACAAAGCTACTCAGCGAGACAGAAATCCAGACTACAACGACTTATGATTTTCAAGTTTTGGATGTCAAAAAGGCATCTCAACTAGAATATTTAAAAAATATTGGTCTTGAAAATCTCTTAAAAAACGAACCTAGCCAGTATATTGCTGACAGAGTGGCAAATGGGGCGACAGAACAGTAAGAAAATCCAAATAAACAAACTGATTTATTTGTAGAACGTAAGGAAATATGCTATAATAGTAATATTCTAAGGAAAGAGGGTGTTAGAATGGGATTTACTGAAGAAACTGTACGGTTTAAATTGGATGATTCCAATAAGAAAGAAATTAGCGAAACGTTGACAGATGTCTATGCTTCTTTGAATGACAAGGGCTACAATCCGATTAACCAGATCGTCGGTTATGTATTGAGTGGTGACCCTGCCTACGTTCCTCGTTATAACAATGCACGAAATCAAATCCGTAAGTATGAGCGTGATGAAATTGTTGAAGAACTGGTACGCTACTACCTTAAGGGACAAGGAGTCGATCTATAATCTATGAGAATTATGGGATTGGACGTCGGTTCAAAAACAGTAGGGGTGGCGATTAGCGATCCCCTAGGATTCACCGCTCAGGGACTTGAAATCATCCAGATTAATGAGGATCAGGGCCAGTTTGGTTTTGACCGTATCAAGGAATTGGTTGACAGCTATAAGGTAGAACGCTTTGTAGTAGGTCTGCCAAAAAATATGAACAATACCAGCGGTCCGCGAGTAGAATCCAGTCAAGCTTATGGTGCCAAGCTAGAAGAACTTTTTGGTTTGCCAGTAGACTATCAGGATGAGCGTTTGACAACGGTCGCTGCGGAACGTATGTTGATTGAACAAGCAGATATCAGCCGTAACAAACGCAAGAAAGTTATTGATAAGTTGGCTGCTCAGCTGATTTTGCAAAATTATTTAGATAGAAAATTTTAAGACAGAGGAGAAACTATGTCACACGATCACAACCATGACCACGAAGAACGTGAATTGATTACACTAGTAGATGAGCAAGGAAATGAAACCTTGTTTGAAATTCTTTTGACCATCGACGGAAAAGAAGAATTTGGTAAAAACTATGTTCTGCTAGTGCCAGTTAATGCAGAAGAAGATGAAAATGGTGAAGTTGAAATTCAAGCTTACTCATTTATCGAAAATGAAGACGGAACAGAAGGCGAATTGCAACCAATCCCAGAAGACTCAGAAGACGAATGGAACATGATTGAAGAAGTCTTCAACAGCTTTATGGAGGAGTGATACAGTCTGGGAGACTGTATCACCCCAACTCCTAGAAACTAGAAAGAGTTGGAACATCCAGAGGACGTTTTTAGCCCTGCGCTAGAAATTAAAAACGCAGGCAGTCTGGGAGACTGTATCAGCCCAGCTCCCTGAAATAAGAGAGAGCTGGTAAGTCCGGGGGACGTTTTTACCCCTGCTTCTAGAAATAAGAAAAAGCAGGAACATCCAGTGGATGTTTTTAGCCCAGTTCCTTTAAATAAGAGAGAACTGGTAAGTTCTAGGAACATTTTTAGCTCACGTTGAAATTCATAGTAGCTAGTGATTAGCTAACCAGGTAAGAGGTCGGGATTTTAGTCCCGACCTCGTTTTTTTATTTGCAATCATACTTTGATGCTATAGTTGATTGGACTTTTGTTAAGGAGACATGTATGTTTGAAGTAGAAGAATGGCTTCATAGTCGGATTGGTTTAAACTTTAGATCTGGACTTGGACGAATGCAGCGAGCTGTGGATTTGCTGGGGAATCCTGAGAAGACTTATCCTATTATCCACGTAACAGGGACTAACGGTAAAGGGTCAACTATTACCTTTATGAGGGAGTTGTTTGTTGCTCATGGTAAAAAAGTTGGTACTTTTACCTCTCCTCATATCGTCAGTATCCATGATCGAATCTGTATTAATGGGCAACCAATCGCAGAGGAAGATTTTGTCCGTATAGCTAACCAAGTCAAGGAGATGGAGAAAATTCTCTTAGAAACACATGATCAATTGTCTTTCTTTGAGTTGTTGACCCTGATTGCCTTGCTTTACTTTAAAGAGCAGGGAGTGGATCTAGTTCTGCTAGAAGTGGGAATTGGTGGTTTGCTTGATACCACTAATGTCGTAACAGGGGAGATTGCAGTTATTACTTCCATTGGGCTAGATCATCAGGAGACCTTGGGGGATAGTCTGGAGGAAATAGCCGAGCAGAAAGCTGGTATTTTCAAGGCTGGCAAGAAGGCAGTCATCGCTAAGCTCGCTCCAGAAGCTAAACTTGTCTGTCAAAATACAGCGAGAGAGTTAGGTGTGGATCTCTATCAAGCTGGGGGAGACTTCACCTTTAATGCTGGGAATTTTTCAAGTAAGCTAGCAAGCTTTTCCCAACTTGACATCAGTTTGGAAGGTGCTTACCAGCAAGAAAATGCCGCCTTAGCTTTAGAAACTTTTCTTCTGTTTATGGCGTCAAGAGGTGGAAGGGTCGAAGAAGAGTTTGTCAGACGGGCTTTGAAGGAAACACATTGGGCAGGTCGATTGGAACGGATTCGTCCGCAAATCTACCTAGATGGGGCTCACAATCTGCCAGCCTTGACTCGTCTAGTAGAGTTTATCCAAGGGAAAATCCAGCAAGGTTACCAGGTTCGCATCCTTTTTGGAGCACTTAAACGCAAGGATTATCAGGGGATGCTAGGTTATCTATCTGAGCAGTTGCCTCAGGTAAAACTTAAGGTAACAGGCTTTGACTACCAAGGCTCTCTGGATGAAAAGGATGTGGTAGGTTATGATTTGATTCCTTCCTATGGCGACTTTATCAGAGAATTTGAAGATAAGGCCAATGGCCAGGACTTGCTTTTCGTGACGGGATCCCTCTACTTTATCTCGGAAGTCCGAGCAAGTTTGGTAGGAAGCGACGAGATTAGTTGACCTTATAGGTTTATGTTGCTATACTGTAGGTAGGAGGTATATCTGGAAACGATTCCAGCAAAACATTGGCACAAAAGAAAGGAAATCGCTATGAAAACGAAAACATTCACACTTTCTATTGCTTCCCTAGCAATTCTTAGTCTTTTAGCAGCTTGTGGACCTAAGGCACAAGCCCCTACCCAGCAATCTGCTCAGCAATCATCTACTCAACAAGAATCATCTTCTAGCGCTACGACAAGTGCTAGTCAACCGCAGGCATCCTCAAGTCAGGACACTACTGTAGCTCAACCTACGAATATCGATGGTACCTATACTGGAAAAGATGAGAATGACCAAATCACTCTTGTTGTAACAGGTAAAACTGGCACATGGACTGAGGTCGAGCCAGATGGGGATAAGGAAATCAAGCAAGTCAGCTTTGAACCAGAAAAACAACGTGTCATTATCGGTGATGATGTCAAAATTTACACGGTTAATGGTAATCAATTGATTATCGATGATATGGACCGAGAGGCATCTGACCGAGTGGTATTAACGAAATAGGATCTCAAATCTAAATAGAAGTTTGGAATTAAGGTTTCAGCTTTACCTTCTACAACTTCAATAGCGACTATCATAGGATTTGTGCGATATTGAAAAATATAAATAATATTGGAAAGAACTATCATTTTGGTAGTTCTTTTTAAGCCTCTTAATACCCTAGTTAAAAATATAAGAGGGGCAGTGCTTCATATAGTGTGGGTGTAGTTTAGAAATCTTGCAGTTCTTGGAATAGTTTGCATAGAAAAAGGCAAACGGTTGCCATCTACCCCTGAACTGAGGTATACTAGTAGAAACAGTAGTTTATCAAGCAGTTAAGGAGAATGTTAGAAAAGAAAGGGGATGTATGACAGCTAGAAAAATGCAGCTACTCATGTCCAAATATGGTTTCAGTATTACCATCATGTTGGCAGAGTTGTTTATCGTCTTTGGTTTGTTTCTCTATCTAGGCCAGATGGCTCCAATTGTCTGGATTATCCTAGTCATTTTAGTGAGCTTAGCGACTATTGTATCGATTGTCAATCGGTCTATGAATCCTGAGAGTAAGGTAACATGGCTGTTAGTAGCCTTTGTGCCAGTGTTTGGGCCATTGCTCTATATCATGTTTGGAGAACGCCGTTTATCTAAAAAGGAAATGAAGCAGCTAAAGCAGCTCCAATCAATGGTTGATCGAGAGGACAATAGCAGAGCTCTCCGTTTGGAGTTAAAAGAGCAGGACAAGTCAGCTTACGGAGTTATCAAATCTCTCCTCAGCATGGATACGAATGCTGATGTCTATGATCGAACGGATACACAATTTTTTGCCTCTGGTGAAAGTATGTGGCACCAGATGCTAGAGGATCTCAGGAAAGCGGAGAAATTTATCTTTCTTGAGTACTATATCATCGAAGAAGGCTTGATGTGGAACAGTATTTTAGAGATTTTGGAAGAAAAGGCAGCTCAAGGAGTAGAAGTGAAGCTTCTCTATGATGATATTGGATGTATGGCAACCTTGCCTGGGGATTACACCATCCAGCTTCGTAGCCGAGGGATTGAAGCCCACAAATTTAACAAGGTGATTCCACGTTTGACCGTTGCTTATAACAACCGTGATCACCGTAAAATCATGATTATAGATGGTCAAATTGCCTATACAGGTGGTATCAATCTGGCTGATGAGTATATCAACCATATCGAACGTTTTGGTTACTGGAAGGATAGCGGTATTCGTCTGGATGGACCTGCAGTTAAGGCTTTTACCAGACTCTTTTTATCTGCCTGGTACATCAACCGTGGAGAGATTAGTGACTTTGACCAATACCATCTCGAAAATCAACCAAAAGATGGGATGGGGCTCTGTATTCCCTATAGTAGTGGACCAAAACCCATCTACAGAGCCCAAGTTGGAAAAACGGTCTATCAAAATCTTATCAATCAAGCTACAGATTACGTCTATATCACGACTCCCTATCTGATTGCGGACTACGATCTAACTGAAAGTATCAAAAATGCAGCTCTGAGAGGGGTAGATGTGCGAATTGTGACACCGTGTATCCCAGATAAGAAGGTTATTCAGTTAGTTACTCGAGGAGCCTATCCAGACTTGTTATCTGCAGGGGTTCGTATTTATGAGTACAGTCCGGGATTCCTTCATAGCAAGCAAATGCTTGTCGATGGAGAGGCAGCTACTGTGGGGACCATCAATTTTGACTATCGTAGCTTGCTCCACCACTATGAAAATGCCGTCTTGCTTTATAGAACGCAGTCCATCATCGATATTGAAAGGGACTTCGAAGAGATTTTTAAAGTTTCTCAAGAAATTTATCCCCACACCATCAAAACCAGCTGGTATCAAAGCCTCATCAAGGAAATTGTCCAGTTGTTTGCACCTATGCTCTAACTATCCATCAAGATCTAGCCCAAGGCTGGGTCTTTTTTGTTTTCTTACGAATAGATAAGTAAAGGAGAAAACCATGCTTAATCTAGAAGATGATGATTTTATCAGAGAGTATAGTAATAGCCGATTTCACCGTTTTCGTGAAATCGAACGCTTTGCGCTGTTGGATAAGAAATTCAGCAAATATCAATCCCAAGCTGACATTCCTGTAAGATTTTGATATACTAAAACAGATAAACTTAGAGGAGAAATTGAATGAACGTATACGAGAAAATAGATGAGAAACAAGAAGAATCACATTACCAAGACTGGTCAGTGCCAGAGAAACGAGAAGGAGCTCCGATTCCCTTTTTTAGTATCATGCTTTGGAGTTTAGTGGCCACAGCCATTTCGGTTGCCCTGCCTTTTATTTTTGGTGTAGTCAGTCCGCAACAAAGTCAGGATCTTTATACAGGTTGGGCCTTGCATCAAAATGGTCAAATGTATACAGATTACTTTGGAACGAATGGATTGCTCTATTACTTGCTAACCTATCTTTCCCTAGGAAGTATTCTGCTTGCTTTGGTTGAGTGGTTGGCCTTGTTTGGAGCAGGTGTTTTTCTTTTTAAGGCTGCGGATACTCTTGTCTGCCAAGAAAAGGAAGCGAAACGAGTTGTCTTTATTTTATACTTGCTTGTAGCAGGCCTCGCTTTTGGTGGCGGTTATGCTCTCTTGCTAGCCTTGCCTTTCCTATTTTATTCATTGAGTGTTGTTACGAACTACTTAGCTTATCCAAATGACGACAAAGGATTTGTAAGAGTGGGGATGAGTCTTGCTCTCGCTTTCTTCCTTGCACCGATTCCAACCGCCTTGTTTGCGGCTATACTGGCTCTAGGCATCATCGGCTTTAATCTAGCTAAAGGTCACTTTGTTCATGGTCTATATCAGTTCTTTGCGTCAGCCCTAGGATTTTCACTCTTATTCTATCCTTTAGGCTACTATACAGTGTGGACAGGTAGTTTTGGGGATGCCATTAGCCAGACCTTGTATCCGGTAAATACTCTTAGCCTCTTTTCAAATTCGCATTTGCTTGAAAATGCAGCCTTCTATGGCTTGCTTGCTATTGGATTAGGTTCCCTTGGTTTGCTATTTGCAGGTTTGTTCCAGTCAAAACCAGCCAAGCAATATGCCTTATCGATTGCTGCTAGCTTGGGATTGTTGGTTTCTTTGGGAATCTTGGTTCTCTCCAAAGAACCTATCAACGGTACTCGTCTTGTGGTGCTAATTCCTTTCTTGATCTTGCTCCTTCTGACAGGAATCAAGGAAGATGTTTCGGATGGAGGGAGTCGTCGTAGAAGAAGACGTGAGAAACAAACCTCTTTCTTTAAAGGAAATTTCTATCTACCACTGATTGCCCTTGCCTATCTCATTGTTCTTCCTATCGTGAGTCGCTACCTTTCGCATCCAGCGACTTATCAGGAGAGAGAACGTCTTGCCAGCGTGGTCAAACAACAAACGAGTTCTGAGGATCGTGTCTATGCTTGGGATGATCGTCCAGATTTCTACCGTGCAAGTGAACGCTTGGCGCCGACTTCTCTATCAACTCCAACACTCTATACTGCAAGCGACGAAAATAAAACCAAACTGATGAATGACCTGAAAGAGAATCAACCGAAGATGATTGTGGTCAATCAAAAAGTTGCCTTGTGGTCAGATGTAGAGAGCTGGCTCAGTGAAAACTATGAGCTTATTCAGACAGATACTAGCGAGTTCAAACTTTATAAATCAAAATAACAAAAAATCAATATCTTGTGGAATTTTAAAAATTTTAGGATTTTTGGCACAAGATATTGATTTTTATTTTTAGAGTGGTATAATACTGAATATAAACAATTCAACAATATTTTAGAAAAGAGCATGGATATGATTGTATTAGAAGAAAAGCTTGCAACCGTTCCCACCTTGTTCGTTGAAAAACGAGATGGTAGACGTGTGGTGTTTGATGTAGACAAGATTGACAAGGCTCTCCACAAGGCGGCGGAAAAGGTTATGGACCTTACGCCTCTAGTAGAAAAACGCCTAAATGGTCTGGTTGAAAGAATCGTCACTGAAATTCACAGTCGCTTCCCTCAAGGTGTCAAGATTTACGAAATTCAAAATGTCGTAGAACATGAACTCCTTGAAGCCAAAGAATATGCGCTAGCTGAGGAGTATATCACTTATCGGACACAGAGGGATTTTGAGCGCTCAAAAGCGACAGATATCAACTTTAGTATCCATAAACTTCTCAATAAAGACCAGGCAGTTGTCAATGAAAATGCCAATAAAGACAGCGATGTCTTCAACACCCAGCGTGATTTGACAGCAGGGATTGTTGGGAAATCAATCGGGCTGCAAATGCTTCCTAAGCACGTAGCCAATGCTCACCAAAAAGGGGATATCCACTATCATGACTTGGACTACAGTCCCTACACACCGATGACCAACTGCTGTTTGATTGATTTTAAAGGCATGTTGGAAAATGGTTTTAAGATTGGAAATGCAGAGGTAGAGAGTCCCAAGTCTATCCAGACTGCGACAGCTCAGATTTCACAAATCATCGCCAACGTTGCTTCTAGCCAGTACGGGGGCTGTTCAGCTGACCGTATCGATGAAGTCTTGGCGCCTTATGCGGAGAAGAATTATCAAAAGCACCTCAAAGATGCAGAAGAGTGGGTCTTGTCTGAAAAACGGGAAGATTACGCTTGGAAGAAAACCCAAAAAGACATCTACGATGCCATGCAATCTCTTGAGTATGAAATCAACACCCTCTTCACTTCAAATGGCCAAACACCTTTTACTTCGCTAGGTTTTGGTCTGGGAACCAATCGTTTTGAGCGTGAAATTCAAAAAGCTATTTTGACCATTCGTATCAAGGGTCTTGGTTCAGAACATCGAACAGCCATCTTCCCTAAACTCATCTTTACGCTAAAAAGAGGACTCAACTTAGAGGAAGGTTCACCTAACTACGATATCAAACAGTTGGCCCTCGAGTGTGCAACCAAGCGGATGTACCCAGATGTCTTGTCCTATGATAAGATTATCGAACTGACAGGTTCTTTCAAGGTTCCTATGGGATGCCGTTCTTTCCTTCAAGGATGGAAAGATGAAAATGGTGTTGAGGTCAATTCAGGTCGGATGAATCTAGGTGTTGTGACAGTCAATTTGCCTCGTATCGCCCTCGAGTCTGAAGGGGATCTGAATAAGTTTTGGGAAATCTTCAACGAGCGGATGAATATCGCAGAAGATGCTCTGGTTTACCGTGTTGAACGGACCAAGGAAGCAACACCAGCGAATGCCCCTATCCTCTATCAGTACGGAGCCTTCGGTTGCCGTCTCGGAAAAGAAGAAAGTGTTGACCAACTCTTTAAGAATCGCCGTGCGACAGTTTCGCTGGGCTACATCGGTTTGTACGAAGTGGCTACAGTCTTCTTTGGAAACAGCTGGGAAAGCAATCCTGAAGCCAAGGAATTCACACTGGATATTATTCGTGATATGAAACGTCGTGTGGAAGAGTGGTCTGACCAATATGGTTACCACTTCTCTATCTACTCCACACCGTCTGAAAGTCTGACAGACCGCTTCTGCCGCTTGGATACAGAGAAGTTTGGCTCTATTCCGGACATCACGGACAAGGAATACTACACCAACTCTTTCCACTATGATGTTCGTAAAAATCCAACACCGTTTGAAAAATTGGACTTTGAAAAAGTCTATCCAGAAGCAGGTGCGTCAGGTGGTTTCATCCATTATTGTGAGTATCCAGTTCTTCAACAAAATCCTAAAGCCCTGGAAGCTGTCTGGGACTATGCCTATGACCGTGTCGGCTATCTAGGGACCAATACTCCGATTGATCGTTGCTACAAGTGTGATTTTGAAGGGGATTTTGAACCGACTGAGCGAGGATTTGCTTGTCCAAACTGTGGCAATAGTGACCCTAAAACAGTAGACGTGGTCAAACGTACGTGTGGTTATCTGGGCAATCCTCAAGCGCGTCCGATGGTTAATGGACGCCACAAGGAAATCGCTGCGCGTGTCAAACACATGAATGGCTCTACTATCAAAACAGCTGGACATGAAGTAACAAATTAGAAGGAAATGGAATGGGGAAATACCAATTAGACGATAAGGGACGCGCACAAGTGACCCGTTATCACGAGAAACACTCGAAAGGTGGAACAGGTAAAAAAGAACGCTTGCTCAACCTCAGAGAACAGTTTTTAAACAAGAATAAGAAAAAATAAAAGTGAGAGTCTGCTCTCACTTTTCTCTTAATTGGAGGTAAAAATGATACTACGCAGACCAACATTGGCAGATAAAGAAACAGTTTTAGAGATGATGGTAGAGTTTGAACAAGCACAGTCCCCTCATGATGGTGGGTTTTGGGAGACAGAGGCTTTTTCTTATGAAGAGTGGTTGGAAACAAATATGCAAAAAGAGATGGGAATAAACTTGCCTGAAAATCGTGTTCCTTCTATTCAATTTGTATCATTTGATGATGTAGGTCGTGCTCTAGGATTTTTGAATCTGCGATTGAAACTAAATGAGGGCTTGCTGAATCATGCTGGCCATATTGGCTACTCCATCCGCCCCTCTGAAAGAGGCAAAGGTTATGCCAAAGAAGCCCTCAGACAAGGCCTGCAAGTTGCCAAGGAAAAGAACATCAAAAAAGCACTTGTGACCTGTAGTACGGAAAATCCTGCTAGTAGGGCGGTGATTGTGGCAAATGGTGGGGTGTTTGAGGATGTTCGCAATGGTGTAGAACGTTACTGGATAGATTTGGAGTAAAAGGATGACATGGAATACACCAAAACCAGGTGAATGGAAAAGTGAGGAGCTTAGTAAAGGGCGAATCATTGATTACAAGGCTTTTAATTTTGTCGATGGAGAAGGTGTGCGAAACTCTCTCTATGTATCAGGTTGCATGTTTCACTGCGAGGGATGCTATAATGTTGCGACTTGGTCTTTCAACGCAGGCATTCCCTATACGGCAGAATTAGAAGAACAAATCATGGAAGACCTTGCCCAACCCTATGTTCAAGGTTTGACCTTGCTAGGAGGAGAACCCTTTCTTAATACGGGCATTCTCTTGCCTCTCGTTAAGCGCATTCGAAAGGAATTACCAGAAAAAGACATCTGGTCCTGGACGGGTTATACTTGGGAAGAAATGATGCTGGAGACTCCAGATAAACTGGAACTCTTATCATTGATTGACATCCTTGTTGATGGACGGTATGATAAAAGCAAGCGCAATCTTATGCTCCAGTTTCGAGGTTCGTCCAATCAACGGATTATCGATGTGCAAAAATCCCTCAAAAGTGGGCAAGTGGTGATTTGGGACAAGCTTAATGACGGAAAAGAAAGCTATGAACAGGTGAAGAGAGAATGAAGAAAAAAGACCTGATAGAACAACTGGTTTCAGAGATCGAAACGGGAAGAATTAGGACGCTAGGGATCTACGGTCATGGGGCTTCGGGCAAGTCAACCTTCGCTCAGGAATTACATCAAGCTCTAGATTCTACTACAGTAAATTTACTAGAAACAGATCCTTATATCACCTCAGAACGTCACCTGGTAGTACCAAAGCAAGCGCCAGATCAAAAGGTGACGGCTTGTCTGCCAGTGGCGCATGAACTAGCAAGTTTACAGAGAGATATTCTCGCCTTGCAGGCAGGCATGGACATCTTGACGATTGATGAACCTTGGAAGGCTAGCGAGGTCTTGTCTGGAGCAAAGCCAATTCTTATTGTTGAAGGGATGTCTGTGGGTTTTCTACCCAAGGAACTCTTTGACAAAACCATCTGTTTCTACACGGATGAGGAGACCGAATTAAAGAGGCGCTTAGCTCGAGATACGACTATGAGAAATCGCGATGCATCTTTTGTATTAGCTAGCCATCAGATGAGACGGGAGCAGTATCTGCGATACTATAGAGAAAATGAGTCTAAAGCGGACATTCTAGTAGATCAATCAGAAGATAAATTCAAGGTCAAAATGACACACGTTATATAGAAGAAAAGACAGTTTTTTTAGATATAAATCCGTAATCTTGGAAAGATGAAAAGAGAAAACAGTTTCGTCCTAAAAAAAGAAAAAAAAGCTCACAAATCCCTTGCAATCGCAGGGACTTTGTGTTATTCTATTATGGTGCTGTAAATTACAGCCTTAGCTTTGATGCAAGAGGTTGCGACACGCTCGGTTGCATTGCCACGCAACGCGCGTCGGTTTTCTTGTGGAGCTAGCCTATTATCTTAAATAGACGAAAAGGAGAAAAAGATGGCAAACAAAAAAATCCGTATCCGTTTGAAAGCTTACGAACACCGTACGCTTGATACAGCGGCTGCAAAAATCGTAGAATCAGCTACTCGTACAGGTGCACAAGTTGCGGGTCCAATCCCACTTCCAACTGAGCGTAGCCTCTACACAATTATTCGTGCGACTCACAAATACAAAGACTCTCGCGAACAATTTGAAATGCGTACACACAAACGTTTGATCGATATCGTTAACCCAACTCAAAAAACAGTTGATGCCTTGATGAAATTGGATCTTCCAAGTGGTGTAAACGTAGAAATCAAACTTTAATCTAAAGCTTGATACCTTGAGCATAAAAAACGCTCGTTAAAAACTTTTTGAATAAAAAATATAGAAAAGGAACTATTTTCTCATGACAAAAGGAATCTTAGGGAAAAAAGTGGGAATGACTCAAATCTTCACTGAAGCTGGCGAATTGATCCCTGTAACAGTTATTGAAGCAACTCCAAACGTTGTTCTTCAAGTTAAAACTGTTGAAACAGACGGATACAACGCTATCCAAGTTGGTTTCGATGACAAACGCGAAGTATTGAGCAACAAACCTGCTAAAGGACATGTAGCGAAAGCTAACACGGCTCCTAAGCGCTTCATTCGTGAATTCAAAAACGTTGAAGGCTTGGAAGTTGGTGCTGAAATCACAGTTGAAACATTCGCAGCTGGAGACGTTGTTGACGTAACTGGTACTTCTAAAGGTAAAGGTTTCCAAGGTGTTATCAAACGCCACGGACAATCACGTGGACCAATGGCTCACGGTTCTCGTTACCACCGTCGTCCAGGTTCTATGGGACCTGTAGCACCTAACCGCGTATTCAAAGGTAAAAACCTTGCAGGACGTATGGGTGGCGACCGCGTAACGATTCAAAACCTTGAAGTGGTACAAGTTGTTCCAGAAAAGAACGTTATCCTTATCAAAGGTAACGTACCAGGTGCTAAGAAATCTCTTATCACTATCAAATCAGCAGTTAAAGCTGGTAAATAATAAAGAAAGGGGAAATCAGTCACAATGGCAAACGTAACATTATTTGACCAAACTGGTAAAGAAGCTGGCCAAGTTGTTCTTAACGATGCAGTATTTGGTATTGAACCAAATGAATCAGTTGTGTTTGATGTGATCATCAGCCAACGCGCAAGCCTTCGTCAAGGAACACACGCTGTTAAAAACCGCTCTGCAGTATCAGGTGGTGGACGCAAACCATGGCGTCAAAAAGGAACTGGACGTGCTCGTCAAGGTTCTATCCGCTCACCACAATGGCGTGGTGGTGGTGTTGTCTTCGGACCAACTCCACGTTCATACGGCTACAAACTTCCACAAAAAGTTCGTCGCCTAGCTCTTAAATCAGTTTACTCTGAAAAAGTTGCTGAAAACAAATTCGTAGCTGTAGACGCTCTTTCATTTACAGCTCCAAAAACTGCTGAATTTGCAAAAGTTCTTGCAGCATTGAGCATCGATTCTAAAGTTCTTGTTATCCTTGAAGAAGGAAATGAATTCGCAGCTCTTTCAGCTCGTAACCTTCCAAACGTGAAAGTTGCAACTGCTACAACTGCAAGTGTTCTTGACATCGCAAATAGCGACAAACTTCTTGTCACACAAGCAGCTATCTCTAAAATCGAGGAGGTTCTTGCATAATGAATTTGTATGATGTTATCAAAAAACCTGTTATCACTGAAAGCTCAATGGCTCAACTTGAAGCAGGAAAATATGTATTTGAAGTTGACACTCGTGCACACAAACTTTTAATCAAGCAAGCTGTTGAAGCTGCTTTCGAAGGTGTTAAAGTTGCCAACGTTAACACAATCAACGTAAAACCTAAAGCGAAGCGTGTTGGACGTTACACTGGTTTTACTAACAAAACTAAAAAAGCTATCATCACACTTACAGCTGATTCAAAAGCAATCGAGTTGTTCGCTGCTGAAGCTGAATAATCTAAGGAGGAAATATCGTGGGAATTCGTGTTTATAAACCAACAACAAACGGTCGCCGTAATATGACTTCTTTGGATTTCGCTGAAATCACAACAAGCACTCCTGAAAAATCATTGCTTGTTGCTTTGAAGAGCAAGGCTGGTCGTAACAACAACGGTCGTATCACTGTTCGTCACCAAGGTGGTGGACACAAACGTTTCTACCGTTTGGTTGACTTCAAACGTAACAAAGACAACGTTGAAGCAGTTGTTAAAACTATCGAGTACGATCCAAACCGTTCTGCAAACATCGCTCTTGTACACTACACTGACGGTGTGAAAGCATACATCATCGCTCCAAAAGGTCTTGAAGTTGGTCAACGTATCGTTTCAGGTCCTGAAGCAGATATCAAAGTCGGAAACGCTCTTCCACTGGCTAACATCCCAGTTGGTACTTTGATCCACAACATCGAATTGAAACCAGGTCGTGGTGGAGAATTGGTACGTGCTGCTGGTGCTTCTGCCCAAGTATTGGGTCAAGAAGGTAAATACGTTCTTGTTCGTCTTCAATCTGGCGAAGTTCGTATGATTCTTGGAACTTGTCGTGCTACAGTTGGTGTTGTCGGAAACGAACAACATGGACTTGTAAACCTTGGTAAAGCAGGACGTAGCCGTTGGAAAGGTATCCGCCCAACAGTTCGTGGTTCTGTAATGAACCCTAACGATCACCCACACGGTGGTGGTGAAGGTAAAGCACCAGTTGGTCGTAAAGCGCCATCTACTCCATGGGGCAAACCTGCTCTTGGTCTTAAAACTCGTAACAAGAAAGCGAAATCTGACAAACTTATCGTTCGTCGTCGCAACGAGAAATAATCATAAACTAGTCGCCTAAGCAACTAGGAAATCCGCCAGCTCGGTAGCGCTCCATGTGAGCGCAAGCCGCTGTGGTACAACATTTAAAGGAGAAAAAATAAAAATGGGACGCAGTCTTAAAAAAGGACCTTTCGTCGATGAGCATTTGATGAAAAAAGTTGAAGCTCAAGCTAACGACGAAAAGAAAAAAGTTATCAAAACTTGGTCACGTCGTTCAACGATCTTCCCAAGTTTCATTGGTTACACTATTGCAGTTTATGACGGACGTAAACACGTACCTGTTTACATCCAAGAAGACATGGTAGGTCACAAACTTGGTGAATTTGCACCAACTCGTACTTACAAAGGTCACGCTGCAGACGACAAGAAAACACGTAGAAAATAAGGAGAACATAAATGGCAGAAATTACTTCAGCTAAAGCAATGGCTCGTACAGTACGTGTTTCACCTCGTAAATCACGTCTTGTTCTTGACAACATCCGTGGTAAAAGCGTAGCCGATGCTATTGCAATCTTGACATTCACACCAAACAAAGCTGCTGAAATCATCTTGAAAGTTTTGAACTCAGCTGTAGCTAACGCTGAAAACAACTTTGGTTTGGACAAAGCTAACTTGGTAGTATCTGAAGCATTCGCAAACGAAGGACCAACTATGAAACGTTTCCGTCCACGTGCGAAAGGTTCAGCTTCACCAATCAACAAACGTACAGCTCACATCACTGTGGCTGTTGCAGAAAAATAAGGAGGTAACATCGTGGGTCAAAAAGTACATCCAATTGGTATGCGTGTCGGCATCATCCGTGATTGGGATGCCAAATGGTATGCTGAAAAAGAATACGCGGATTACCTTCATGAAGATCTTGCAATCCGTAAATTCGTTCAAAAAGAACTTGCTGACGCAGCAGTTTCAACTATCGAAATTGAACGCGCAGTAAACAAAGTTAACGTTTCACTTCACACTGCTAAACCAGGTATGGTTATCGGTAAAGGTGGTGCTAACGTTGATGCACTCCGTGCAAAACTTAACAAATTGACTGGAAAACAAGTACACATCAACATCATCGAAATCAAACAACCTGATTTGGATGCTCACCTTGTAGGTGAAGGAATTGCTCGTCAATTGGAGCAACGTGTCGCTTTCCGTCGTGCACAAAAACAAGCAATCCAACGTGCAATGCGTGCTGGAGCTAAAGGAATCAAAACTCAAGTATCAGGTCGTTTGAACGGTGCAGATATCGCCCGTGCTGAAGGATACTCTGAAGGAACTGTTCCACTTCACACACTTCGTGCAGATATCGATTACGCTTGGGAAGAAGCAGATACTACATACGGTAAACTTGGTGTTAAAGTATGGATCTACCGTGGTGAAGTTCTTCCAGCTCGTAAAAACACTAAAGGAGGTAAATAACCGATGTTAGTACCTAAACGTGTTAAACACCGTCGTGAATTCCGTGGAAAAATGCGCGGTGAAGCAAAAGGTGGAAAAGAAGTAGCATTCGGTGAATACGGTCTTCAAGCTACAACTAGCCACTGGATCACTAACCGCCAAATCGAAGCTGCTCGTATCGCCATGACTCGTTACATGAAACGTGGTGGTAAAGTTTGGATTAAAATCTTCCCACACAAATCATACACTGCTAAAGCTATCGGTGTGCGTATGGGATCTGGTAAAGGGGCGCCTGAAGGTTGGGTAGCACCAGTTAAACGTGGTAAAGTGATGTTTGAAGTTGCTGGTGTATCTGAAGAGATCGCTCGCGAAGCGCTTCGTCTTGCAAGCCACAAATTGCCAGTTAAATGTAAATTCGTAAAACGTGAAGCAGAATAAGGAGAAGGCATGAAACTTAATGAAGTAAAAGAATTTGTTAAAGAACTTCGTGGTCTTTCTCAAGAAGAACTCGCGAAGCGCGAAAACGAATTGAAAAAAGAATTGTTTGAACTTCGTTTCCAAGCTGCTACTGGTCAATTGGAACAAACAGCTCGCTTGAAAGAAGTTAAAAAACAAATCGCTCGTATCAAAACAGTTCAATCTGAAGCGAAATAATAGACTAGGGAAGGAGAAATTTCAATGGAACGCAATAATCGTAAAGTTCTTGTTGGACGTGTTGTATCTGACAAAATGGACAAGACAATCACAGTTGTAGTTGAAACAAAACGTAACCACCCAGTCTATGGTAAACGTATTAACTACTCTAAAAAATACAAAGCACATGATGAAAACAATGTTGCCAAAGAAGGCGATATCGTACGTATCATGGAAACTCGTCCGCTTTCAGCTACAAAACGTTTCCGTCTTGTAGAAGTTGTTGAAGAAGCGGTCATCATCTAATCAAACCTGAAAGGAGAAAACTGAAATGATTCAAACAGAAACTCGTTTGAAAGTCGCAGACAACAGCGGTGCTCGCGAAATCTTGACTATCAAAGTTCTTGGTGGTTCAGGACGTAAATTTGCAAACATCGGTGATGTTATTGTGGCATCTGTAAAACAAGCTACTCCTGGTGGTGCGGTTAAAAAAGGTGACGTTGTAAAAGCTGTTATCGTTCGTACTAAATCAGGTGCTCGTCGTGCTGATGGTTCATACATCAAATTTGACGAAAACGCAGCAGTTATCATCCGTGAAGACAAAACTCCTCGCGGAACACGTATCTTTGGCCCAGTTGCACGCGAATTGCGTGAAGGTGGCTTCATGAAGATCGTGTCACTTGCTCCAGAAGTACTTTAATTTTTAGAAACAAACTAGTCCCCTAGCTTCAAGCTAGGGTGCCCTTATGGGCGTAAGAAAAATCAAGGAGAAACCTAATGTTTGTAAAAAAAGGCGACAAAGTTCGCGTAATCGCTGGTAAAGATAAGGGAACAGAAGCTGTTGTCCTTACTGCCCTTCCAAAAGTAAACAAAGTTATCGTTGAAGGTGTCAACATCGTTAAGAAACACCAACGTCCAACTAACGAACTTCCTCAAGGTGGTATCATCGAGAAAGAAGCAGCTATCCACGTATCAAACGTTCAAGTATTGGACAAAAATGGTGTAGCTGGTCGTGTTGGTTACAAATTTGTAGACGGTAAAAAAGTTCGCTACAACAAAAAATCAGGCGAAGTGCTTGATTAATCACGAAGGAAAGGAGAAGTATAATGGCAAATCGTTTAAAAGAAAAATATCTTAATGAAGTAGTTCCTGCTTTGACAGAACAATTCAACTACTCATCAGTGATGGCTGTGCCTAAAGTAGATAAGATCGTTTTGAACATGGGTGTTGGTGAAGCTGTATCAAACGCTAAAAGTCTTGAAAAAGCTGCTGAAGAATTGGCACTTATCTCAGGTCAAAAACCACTTATCACTAAAGCTAAAAAATCAATCGCCGGCTTCCGTCTTCGTGAAGGTGTAGCGATCGGTGCAAAAGTTACCCTTCGTGGTGAACGTATGTACGAATTCTTGGACAAATTGGTTTCAGTTTCACTTCCACGTGTGCGTGACTTCCACGGTGTTCCAACAAAATCATTTGATGGACGCGGAAACTACACTCTTGGTGTGAAAGAACAATTGATCTTCCCAGAAATCAACTTCGATGACGTTGACAAAACTCGTGGTCTTGACATCGTTATCGTAACAACTGCTAACACTGACGAAGAGTCACGTGCATTGCTTACAGGCCTTGGAATGCCTTTTGCAAAATAATATAGGAGGTAAATCTAATGGCTAAAAAATCAATGATTGCTAAGAACAAACGTCCAGCGAAGTTCTCTACTCAAGCTTATACTCGTTGTGAAAAATGTGGTCGTCCACATTCAGTTTACCGCAAATTTAAACTTTGCCGTGTTTGCTTCCGTGAATTAGCTTACAAAGGACAAATTCCTGGTGTAACAAAAGCATCTTGGTAATTTAAGATATCAAGGGCGTCAAAACTCTAAGTGAAAATAGGAAACATGACGAAGAAACTGAAGTTTCTAGGAAAGTTTATCTTTTTCACACAGGGTTTAGCCCGAGTTCAGTTGGGCTCGCCAATTTGAACACGAGCTACAGCTTTGGCGAAAAAGACCAATTTTCTTTGGAGCATCGCTCCTGCATCAAATTGCCTATTTTTGCTCTTGCTGTTACGCTCTTTGTATCATGTATTAACTAGCAAGTGCAACTTGCAAACTACTAGTAAGAGGAGAAAAACAAAATGGTTATGACTGACCCAATCGCAGACTTCCTAACTCGTATTCGTAACGCTAACCAAGCGAAACACGAAGTACTTGAAGTACCTGCATCAAATATCAAAAAAGGGATTGCTGAAATCCTTAAACGCGAAGGTTTTGTTAAGAACGTAGAAATCATCGAAGATGACAAACAAGGCATCATCCGTGTATTCCTTAAATACGGACCAAACGGTGAAAAAGTTATCACTAACTTGAAACGTGTTTCTAAACCAGGGCTTCGTGTCTACAAAAAACGTGAAGATCTTCCAAAAGTTCTTAACGGACTTGGAATTGCTATTCTTTCAACTTCTGAAGGTTTGCTTACTGATAAAGAAGCTCGCCAAAAGAACGTTGGTGGAGAAGTTATCGCTTACGTTTGGTAATATTTAGCTTCCAATTTCTTTGTGACTCTTCGTTATCGTCTCTTACCTAACCCAAAGTTATGCCTGCGAGACGATGGCTAGATTCACTTTGAAATTGAAACCTGAATGTTCCTTTAAATCGAGAAATCGATTTAACCCCCGTGAAAACTGGCCGTTCTGGCCTGACAATTTAACAGGAGAAAATAAATATGTCACGTATTGGTAATAAAGTTATCGTGTTGCCTGCTGGTGTTGAAATCACTAACAATGACAACGTTGTAACTGTAAAAGGACCTAAAGGAGAACTTACTCGTGAGTTCTCAAAAGATATTGAAATTCGTGTGGAAGGTACTGAAGTAACTCTTCACCGTCCAAACGATTCAAAAGAAATGAAAACAATCCACGGAACTACTCGTGCCCTTTTGAACAACATGGTTGTTGGTGTATCAGAAGGATTCAAGAAAGAACTTGAAATGCGCGGGGTTGGTTACCGTGCACAACTTCAAGGATCTAAACTTGTTTTGGCTGTTGGTAAATCTCATCCAGACGAAGTTGAAGCTCCAGAAGGAATTACTTTTGAACTTCCAAACCCAACAACAATCGTTGTTAGCGGAATTTCAAAAGAAGTAGTTGGTCAAACAGCTGCTTACGTACGTAGCCTTCGTTCACCAGAACCATATAAAGGTAAAGGTATCCGTTACGTTGGTGAATTCGTTCGCCGTAAAGAAGGTAAAACAGGTAAATAATGTTGAGTGGTTGATTTTTAACCACCAACCTATTTTCCAACTTAGTGCATAGCACACGATTTAAAACTAAAGAGGTGAAAACTGTGATTTCTAAACCAGATAAAAACAAACTCCGCCAAAAACGCCACCGTCGCGTTCGCGGAAAACTCTCTGGAACTGCTGATCGCCCACGTTTGAACGTATTCCGTTCTAATACAGGCATCTACGCTCAAGTGATTGATGACGTAGCGGGTGTAACGCTCGCAAGTGCTTCAACTCTTGACAAAGAAGTTTCAAAAGGAACTAAAACTGAACAAGCCGTTGCTGTCGGTAAACTCGTTGCAGAACGTGCAAACGCTAAAGGTATTTCAGAAGTGGTGTTCGACCGCGGTGGATATCTATATCACGGACGTGTGAAAGCTTTGGCTGATGCAGCTCGTGAAAACGGATTGAAATTCTAATAGGAGGACACTAGAAAATGGCATTTAAAGACAATGCAGTTGAATTAGAAGAACGCGTAGTTGCTGTCAACCGTGTTACAAAAGTTGTTAAAGGTGGACGTCGTCTTCGTTTCGCAGCTCTTGTTGTTGTTGGTGACCACAATGGTCGCGTAGGATTTGGTACTGGTAAAGCTCAAGAAGTTCCAGAAGCAATCCGCAAAGCAGTAGAAGATGCTAAGAAAAACTTGATTGAAGTTCCTATGGTTGGGACAACAATCCCACACGAAGTTCTTTCAGAATTCGGTGGAGCTAAAGTATTGTTGAAACCTGCTGTAGAAGGTTCTGGAGTTGCCGCTGGTGGTGCAGTTCGTGCCGTTGTGGAATTGGCAGGTGTGGCAGATATTACATCTAAATCACTTGGTTCTAACACTCCAATCAACATTGTTCGCGCAACTGTTGAAGGTTTGAAACAATTGAAACGCGCTGAAGAAGTTGCTGCCCTTCGTGGTATTTCAGTTTCTGATTTGGCATAAGAAAGGGGATAAAATGGCTCAAATTAAAATTACTTTGACTAAGTCTCCAATCGGACGCATTCCATCACAACGTAAAACTGTTGTAGCACTTGGACTTGGCAAATTGAACAGCTCTGTTATCAAAGAAGACAACGCTGCTATCCGTGGTATGATCACTGCAGTATCTCACTTGGTAACAGTTGAAGAAGTAATCTAATGAATTTTTAGGGGATGTGGCAATACTCATCCCCTAAAACTAGGTATAGTCATCTAAGATGACCATGTATAGGCGAGTTGATAAGGGAGACAACCTTTTCTCTCTTATCGGCGCTAGCATTTTACAAAAGAGGAGAAAATAATAATGAAACTTCATGAATTGAAACCTGCAGAAGGTTCTCGTAAAGTACGTAACCGTGTTGGTCGTGGTACTTCATCAGGTAACGGTAAAACATCTGGTCGCGGTCAAAAAGGTCAAAAAGCTCGTAGCGGTGGCGGAGTTCGCCTTGGTTTTGAAGGTGGACAAACTCCATTGTTCCGTCGTCTTCCAAAACGTGGATTCACTAACATCAACGCTAAAGAATACGCAATTGTAAACCTTGACCAATTGAACGTCTTTGAAGACGGTGCAGAAGTAACTCCAGTTGTACTTATCGAAGCAGGAATTGTGAAAGCTGAAAAATCAGGAGTTAAAATTCTTGGTAACGGTGAGTTGACTAAGAAATTGACTGTGAAAGCAGCTAAATTCTCTAAATCAGCTGAGGAAGCTATCACTGCTAAAGGTGGTTCTGTAGAAGTCATCTAAGAGAGGTGACCCATGTTTTTTAAATTACTAAAAGAAGCGCTCAAGGTTAAACAAGTTCGATCAAAAATTCTCTTTACGATTTTTATCATTCTTGTTTTCCGTATTGGGACAAGTATCACTGTTCCAGGTGTGAATGCAAAAAGTTTGGAAGCTCTCAGTGGTTTATCTTTCTTGAACATGCTTAGTCTTGTTTCAGGGAATGCCATGAAGAACTTCTCCGTTTTTGCACTCGGAGTAAGTCCGTATATCACTGCTTCAATCGTTGTTCAATTGCTACAAATGGATATTTTACCGAAGTTTGTAGAATGGGGCAAACAAGGGGAAGTAGGACGGAGAAAACTAAACCAGGCTACTCGTTACATTGCACTTGTACTTGCATTTGTTCAATCTATCGGGATTACAGCAGGATTTAATACTCTATCTGGAGCGAAATTATTAACGACAGCTTTAACTCCACAAGTTTTTGTTACTATTGGTATTATCCTCACAGCAGGTAGTATGATTGTAACTTGGCTTGGGGAACAAATTACAGATAAGGGATACGGAAATGGTGTTTCTATGATTATCTTTGCAGGTATTGTTGCTTCAATTCCTGAGATGATTAAGGGTATCTATGTTGACTACTTCGTCAATATTCCAAGTAGCCGTTTGACTTCATCTATTATCTTTGTCGTTATTTTGATTATCGCTGTCTTGTTGATTGTTTACTTTACAACCTTTGTTCAACAGGCAGAATATAAAATTCCAATCCAATATACAAAAGTTGCTCAAGGAGCCCCATCAAGCTCATACCTTCCATTGAAGGTGAACCCAGCGGGGGTTATCCCAGTTATCTTTGCAAGTTCCATCACAGCAGCACCTGCAGCCATTCTTCAATTTTTGAGTGCTACAGGTCATGATTGGGCTTGGGTACGTACAGCACAGGAAATGTTATCTACAACATCTCCGACAGGTGTTGCTATGTATGCCTTGTTGATCATTCTCTTTACATTCTTCTATACATTTGTACAGATCAATCCAGAGAAAGCAGCAGAAAACTTGCAAAAGAGTGGAGCCTACATTCATGGTGTCCGTCCTGGTAAGGGTACTGAAGAGTTCATGTCGAAACTTCTTCGTCGCCTTGCGACTGTCGGATCAATCTTCCTTGGTGTGATTTCAATCTTGCCGATTGTGGCAAAAGATGTCTTTGGTCTTTCAGAAGCTGTTGCTTTTGGGGGAACTAGTCTTTTGATCATTATCTCAACTGGTATTGAAGGAATCAAACAGCTAGAAGGTTACCTATTGAAACGTAAGTATGTTGGTTTCATGGACAAAACAGAATAAAAGCAAGATTACTTTTGCTTAGAGAGTGGAGTATGAAGGTCTATCTATCAGAGAGATTTTCGTCTCCCCTCTTATATTTTGTTTTTAAATAGGAGTTGAAACGAATTTCTGCTTCTATTTAAATACAAAATAAGGAGATCCTATCATGAATCTTTTGATTATGGGCTTACCTGGAGCAGGTAAGGGAACACAAGCAGCTAAAATTGTGGAGCAATTCCACGTGGCACACATTTCAACTGGCGATATGTTCCGTGCTGCTATGGCAAATCAAACTGAAATGGGTGTACTTGCCAAGTCATACATTGACAAAGGTGAGTTGGTTCCAGATGAAGTTACAAATGGAATTGTTAAAGAACGTCTTTCACAGGACGACATCAAGGAAACAGGTTTCTTGTTGGATGGTTACCCACGTACGATTGAACAAGCCCATGCCTTGGACAAAACATTGGCAGAACTTGGTATCGAACTGGAAGGTGTGATCAACATCGAAGTGAACCCAGATTGCCTCTTGGAACGTTTGAGTGGCCGTATCATCCACCGCGAAACAGGTGAAACCTTCCACAAAGTTTTCAACCCACCAGTTGACTACAAAGAAGAAGATTATTACCAACGTGAAGATGACAAACCTGAGACAGTGAAGCGTCGTTTGGATGTCAATATCGCCCAAGGTGAACCAATCATTGCTCACTACCGTGCCAAAGGGTTGGTCCACGATATCGAAGGAAATCAAGATATCAATGATGTGTTCAAAGACATCGAAAAAGTATTGACAAATTTGAAATAAAGCGTTTTTCACACTTGCAAAAAATCGCTACAAATGTTATACTGAGATAGTCTGACTTATAATTGTTGTCTCTGTTTTCAGAGGCATCGAATCGAAATTTATGGAGGTGCTTTTGCGTGGCAAAAGACGATGTGATTGAAGTTGAAGGCAAAGTAGTCGATACAATGCCTAACGCAATGTTTACGGTTGAACTTGAAAATGGACATCAGATTTTAGCAACAGTTTCTGGTAAAATTCGTAAAAACTATATTCGTATTTTAGCGGGAGATCGTGTTACTGTCGAGATGAGTCCATATGACTTGACACGTGGACGTATCACTTACCGCTTTAAATAATCGAAAAACTTGGAGGGATAAGAAATGAAAGTAAGACCATCGGTCAAACCAATTTGCGAATACTGTAAAGTAATTCGTCGTAATGGTCGTGTTATGGTAATTTGCCCAGCAAATCCAAAACACAAACAACGTCAAGGATAAGATAGAAAGGAGAAAAAATGGCTCGTATTGCTGGAGTTGACATTCCAAATGACAAACGCGTAGTAATCTCATTGACTTACGTTTATGGTATCGGACTTGCAACATCTAAGAAAATTTTGGCTGCTGCTGGAATCTCAGAAGATGTTCGTGTACGTGACCTTACATCAGATCAAGAGGATGCTATCCGTCGTGAAGTGGATGCAATCAAAGTTGAAGGTGACCTTCGTCGTGAAGTAAACTTGAACATCAAACGTTTGATGGAAATCGGTTCTTACCGTGGTATTCGTCACCGTCGTGGACTTCCTGTCCGTGGACAAAACACTAAAAACAACGCTCGCACTCGTAAAGGTAAAGCTGTTGCGATTGCTGGTAAGAAAAAATAATATAGGAGGTAAAAGTCTTGGCTAAACCAACACGTAAACGTCGTGTGAAAAAGAATATCGAATCTGGTATTGCTCATATTCACGCTACATTTAATAACACTATTGTTATGATTACTGATGTGCATGGTAATGCAATTGCTTGGTCATCAGCTGGTGCTCTTGGTTTCAAAGGTTCTCGTAAATCTACACCATTCGCTGCTCAAATGGCTTCTGAAGCTGCTGCTAAATCTGCACAAGAACACGGTCTTAAATCAGTTGAAGTTACTGTAAAAGGTCCAGGTTCTGGTCGTGAGTCAGCTATTCGTGCGCTTGCTGCCGCTGGTCTTGAAGTAACAGCAATTCGTGATGTGACTCCAGTGCCACACAATGGTGCTCGTCCTCCAAAACGTCGCCGTGTATAATCATCGCATTACACTGCTTTTCGTTTAAGAGGGAGTAACTAAATGATTGAGTTTGAAAAACCAAATATAACAAAAATTGATGAAAATAAAGATTATGGCAAGTTTGTAATCGAACCACTTGAACGTGGCTACGGTACAACTCTTGGTAACTCTCTTCGTCGTGTACTACTAGCTTCTCTACCAGGAGCAGCAGTGACATCTATCAACATTGAAGGTGTCTTGCATGAGTTCGACACAGTTCCAGGTGTTCGTGAAGACGTGATGCAAATCATTCTGAACATTAAAGGGATTGCAGTGAAATCATACGTTGAAGACGAAAAAATCATTGAACTGGACGTTGAAGGTCCTGCTGAAATTACAGCTGGAGACATTTTGACTGACAGTGATATTGAAATTGTAAATCCAGATCATTATCTCTTTACAATCGGTGAAGGTTCTTCTCTAAAAGCGACAATGACTGTTAACAGTGGTCGTGGATATGTACCTGCTGATGAAAACAAAAAAGATAATGCACCAGTTGGAACACTTGCTGTAGATTCTATTTATACACCAGTTACAAAAGTCAACTATCAAGTAGAGCCTGCTCGTGTAGGTAGCAATGATGGATTTGACAAATTAACCCTTGAAATCTTGACTAATGGAACAATTATTCCAGAAGATGCTTTAGGGCTTTCAGCACGTATCTTGACAGAACATCTTGATTTGTTTACAAATCTTACTGAGATTGCTAAGTCAACTGAAGTGATGAAAGAAGCTGATACTGAATCTGACGATCGTATTTTGGATCGTACGATTGAGGAACTGGACTTGTCTGTGCGTTCATACAACTGTTTGAAGCGTGCCGGTATCAATACTGTGCATGATTTGACAGAAAAATCTGAAGCAGAGATGATGAAAGTACGAAATCTTGGACGCAAGAGTTTGGAAGAAGTGAAACTCAAACTCATTGACTTGGGTCTTGGATTAAAAGATAAATAAAGGAGGAATACATGGCTTACCGTAAACTAGGACGCACTAGCTCACAACGTAAAGCAATGCTTCGCGATTTGACAACTGACCTTTTGATCAACGAATCAATCGTGACAACTGAAGCTCGTGCTAAAGAAATCCGTAAAACTGTTGAAAAAATGATTACTCTAGGTAAACGTGGTGATTTGCATGCACGTCGTCAAGCAGCTGCTTTCGTACGTAATGAAATCGCATCTGAAAACTATGATGAAGCAACTGATAAGTACACTTCTACTACAGCACTTCAAAAATTGTTCTCAGAAATCGCACCTCGTTATGCTGAACGTAACGGTGGATACACTCGTATCCTTAAAACTGAACCACGTCGTGGTGATGCTGCGCCAATGGCGATCATCGAATTAGTATAAAATCATCAATTTTGTTGAGTGTTATGATGATGGAGTCTTGTGCTCTTAGTCTAGCTCTGGTCTACCGCTGGGACTTCGGTCCTAGCGGGAACACTCATCATCATTTGATAGGGTAGACGCTTGTTTACGAAATTGTTTTTTGTTTAAGAACAACTTCGTAAGCAGGCGTTTTTTAGTATTTTTTTCGGAAATGTGCTATACTAAGGAAAAAGAAAATCAAAAACGTTCAGGTTTTCTAAAAATCGTAGAATGGGAGTCTAAAAATGAAGGCTATTATTACAGTGGTTGGCAAGGACAAGGCTGGTATTGTTGCAGGCGTGTCTACTAAAATTGCAGAATTGGGTTTGAATATTGACGATATTTCTCAGACAGTGTTGGATGAATACTTTACTATGATGGCGGTCGTTTCTAGTGACGAAAAACAGGATTTCACTTATCTGCGAAATGAATTTGAAACTTTTGGTCAGAGCTTGAATGTTAAAATCAATATTCAAAGTGCAGCGATTTTTGACGCCATGTATAATATCTAGGAGGTCATCATGGATATTAGACAAGTTACTGAAACCATTGCTATGATCGAGGAGCAGAACTTCGATATCAGAACCATCACCATGGGCATCTCCCTTTTGGACTGTATTGATCCAGACATCGAATGTGCTGCTGAAAAGATTTACCAAAAAATCACTACTAAAGCTGCAAATCTAGTGGCTGTAGGAGATGAAATTGCTGCAGAACTTGGGATTCCTATTGTTAATAAACGGGTATCGGTGACTCCGATTTCTTTAATTGGTGCTGCGACTGATGCGACAGACTATGTTGTTTTGGCAAAGGCACTTGACAAGGCTGCCAAGGAGATTGGTGTTGACTTTATCGGTGGATTCTCTGCCTTGGTACAAAAAGGCTACCAAAAAGGAGATGAAATTCTCATCAATTCTATCCCCCGTGCTCTAGCTGAGACAGACAAGGTTTGTTCGTCTGTTAACATTGGCTCAACTAAGTCAGGTATCAACATGACTGCGGTCGCTGATATGGGACGTATCATCAAGGAAACAGCGAACTTATCAGATATGGGTGCTGCCAAATTGGTCGTATTTGCTAATGCTGTTGAGGACAATCCTTTTATGGCAGGGGCTTTCCATGGTGTTGGGGAAGCAGATGTTATCATTAATGTCGGGGTTTCGGGTCCTGGTGTGGTCAAGCGTGCCTTGGAAAAAGTTCGTGGACAGAGCTTTGATGTAGTAGCTGAGACGGTCAAGAAAACAGCCTTTAAGATTACTCGTATTGGTCAGTTAGTTGGGCAAATGGCGAGTGAACGCCTTGGTGTTGACTTTGGAATTGTTGACCTAAGCTTGGCGCCAACTCCTGCAGTTGGTGATTCTGTGGCACGTGTCCTTGAGGAAATGGGTCTAGAAACAGTTGGTACGCATGGGACGACGGCTGCCCTCGCTCTTTTGAATGACCAAGTTAAGAAGGGCGGAGTGATGGCTTGTAACCAAGTCGGTGGCTTGTCAGGTGCCTTTATCCCCGTTTCTGAAGATGAGGGGATGATTGCTGCGGTGCAAAATGGCTCCCTAAATTTAGAGAAACTAGAAGCCATGACGGCTATCTGTTCAGTTGGACTGGATATGATTGCCATTCCGGAAGATACGCCTGCTGAAACCATTGCAGCTATGATTGCGGATGAGGCGGCCATTGGTGTGATTAACATGAAAACAACGGCTGTCCGTATTATTCCAAAGGGCAAAGAAGGCGATATGATTGAGTTTGGTGGTTTGCTAGGGACAGCTCCAGTGATGAAGGTCAACGGGGCTTCGTCTGTTGATTTCATCTCTCGCGGTGGGCAAATCCCAGCTCCAATCCATAGTTTTAAAAATTAATAAAAAAGAGAGAAGATTTAAGTTGAGTTTAAGGATGACTGTGTATACTATAATCATTAAATAAAGACCTCCTAACTTTATTTAATAGAAATCCTAAACTTTTTCATAATAATCTCCTAGGGAAGCTACCATGAGGGTAGCTTTTCTTTTGGGTAATTTATAAATGTTGGCTTTGCTTTTGAAAGCCGAATATTTCTTTGATCCATGATATAATAGAAGAAAATGGAGGATAGAAAATGTCTAAAGTAAGATTGTACTTGGTCCGTCATGGGAAAACGATGTTTAACACCATTGGACGTGCTCAAGGATGGAGTGATACACCTCTGACTGCAGAAGGTGAGTTGGGAATCCATGAACTGGGAATTGGCTTGAGAGAGTCTGGCTTGCAGTTTGACCGCGCTTATTCCAGCGATTCAGGGCGCACCATTCAAACTATGGGAATTATCCTAGAAGAACTTGGCCTACAGGGGAAAATCCCTTACCGCATGGACAAGCGAATCCGTGAGTGGTGCTTTGGCAGTTTTGATGGGGCCTATGATGGGGACCTCTTTATGGGCTTGATTCCGAGAATTTTCAATGTGGACCATGTTCACCAATTGTCTTATGCTGAACTGGCTGAGGGTTTGGTAGAGGTTGATACAGCTGGCTGGGCTGAAGGTTGGGAAAAACTCAGTGGTCGAATCAAGGAAGGCTTTGAAGCGATTGCCAAAGAAATGGAAGAACAAGGTGGGGGCAATGCTCTCGTCGTAAGCCATGGAATGACCATTGGGACCATTGTTTATCTGATCAATGGTATGCATCCGCATGGCCTCGATAATGGTAGCGTGACGATTCTTGAATATGAGGACGGTCAGTTTAGCGTTGAGGTTGTTGGTGACCGTAGTTATCGAGAGCTAGGACGTGAGAAGATGGAAGAAATAAAAAATTGATAGAAGTTAGCTCCGATTAGGAGCTAATTTTTTTCCTGTTAAATAAGGTGGATTTGCGACTCAGTATTTCTTGTTATCCAAGTCTAAAAGAATATTTCTCGTCTTTCAAATTCCCCTAAAAATGGTATAATAGTAACATCATAAAATTGGAGAGAGACCATGAGTTTTTACAATCATAAAGAAATTGAGCCTAAGTGGCAGGGCTACTGGGCAGAACATCATACATTTAAGACAGGAACAGATGCATCAAAACCGAAGTTTTATGCTCTCGATATGTTCCCATATCCTTCAGGAGCTGGATTGCACGTAGGACACCCAGAAGGTTATACAGCAACGGATATCCTCAGCCGTTACAAACGTGCGCAAGGATACAACGTCCTTCACCCAATGGGATGGGATGCCTTTGGTTTGCCAGCTGAGCAGTATGCTATGGATACGGGGAATGACCCAGCTGACTTTACAGCGGAAAACATTGCCAACTTTAAACGCCAAATCAATGCGCTTGGATTCTCTTACGACTGGGACCGTGAAGTTAACACCACAGATCCAAACTATTACAAGTGGACTCAGTGGATTTTCACTAAGCTTTACGAAAAAGGCTTGGCCTATGAAGCGGAAGTACCAGTAAACTGGGTGGAAGAATTGGGAACAGCCATCGCTAATGAAGAAGTACTTCCTGACGGAACTTCTGAACGTGGGGGCTATCCCGTTGTCCGCAAACCGATGCGTCAATGGATGCTTAAAATCACGGCCTATGCAGAGCGATTGCTTAATGACTTGGATGAGTTGGATTGGCCAGAATCTATCAAGGATATGCAACGCAACTGGATTGGGAAATCAACTGGTGCCAATGTAACTTTCAAAGTGAAAGGGACTGACAAGGAATTCACCGTCTTTACCACTCGTCCTGATACTCTTTTCGGTGCGACCTTCACAGTCTTGGCTCCTGAGCATGACTTGGTTGACGCTATCACAAGTCCAGAGCAAGCTGATGCAGTTGCAGACTACAAACACCAAGCTAGTCTCAAGTCTGACTTGGCTCGTACCGATCTAGCCAAGGAAAAAACAGGGGTTTGGACGGGCGCTTATGCCATCAACCCTGTCAATGGCAAGGAAATTCCAATCTGGATTGCCGACTATGTTCTTGCTAGCTATGGAACAGGTGCCGTTATGGCTGTGCCAGCCCACGACCAACGTGACTGGGAATTTGCCAAACAATTTGACCTTCCAATCGTAGAAGTACTTGAAGGTGGTAATGTAGCAGAAGCTGCCTACACAGAAGACGGTCTTCATGTCAATTCAGACTTCCTAGATGGCCTTAACAAAGAAGATGCTATTGCTAAGATTGTGGCTTGGCTGGAAGAAAAAGGTTGTGGACAAGAGAAGGTCACCTATCGTCTCCGCGACTGGCTCTTTAGTCGTCAACGTTACTGGGGTGAGCCAATTCCAATCATTCATTGGGAAGATGGGACTTCAACAGCTGTTCCAGAAAGTGAATTACCACTTGTCTTGCCAGTAACCAAGGATATTCGCCCTTCAGGTACTGGTGAAAGCCCGTTGGCTAACTTGACTGACTGGTTGGAAGTGACGCGTGAAGATGGCGTCAAAGGTCGTCGTGAAACAAACACTATGCCACAATGGGCAGGTTCAAGCTGGTACTACCTCCGCTATATCGACCCACACAACACAGAAAAATTGGCCGACGAGGATCTCCTCAAACAATGGTTGCCAGTGGATATCTACGTGGGTGGTGCAGAGCATGCTGTACTTCATTTGCTCTACGCTCGTTTCTGGCACAAATTCCTCTATGACCTCGGTGTTGTTCCGACTAAGGAACCATTCCAAAAACTCTTTAACCAAGGGATGATTTTGGGAACAAGCTACCGTGACCACCGTGGAGCTCTTGTAGCGACTGACAAGGTTGAAAAACGTGACGGTTCTTTCTTCCATGTGGAAACAGGAGAAGAACTGGAGCAAGCACCAGCCAAGATGTCTAAATCGCTCAAGAACGTTGTCAATCCAGACGATGTGGTGGAACAATACGGTGCCGATACCCTTCGCGTCTATGAAATGTTCATGGGGCCACTCGATGCTTCCATCGCTTGGTCAGAAGAAGGTCTGGAAGGAAGCCGTAAGTTCCTAGACCGTGTATACCGTTTGATTACAAGTAAAGAAATCGTTGCGGAAAATAATGGTGCTCTTGACAAGGTTTACAATGAAACAGTCAAAGCTGTCACTGAGCAAATCGAGTCCATGAAATTCAACACAGCCATTGCCCAACTTATGGTCTTTGTCAACGCTGCCAACAAGGAAGACGAACTCTATGTGGACTATGCCAAAGGCTTTATCCAATTGATTGCCCCATTTGCACCTCACTTGGCAGAAGAACTCTGGCAAACAGTTACAGCAACAGGTGAGTCCATCTCTTACGTGGCTTGGCCAACTTGGGACGAAAGCAAATTGGTTGAAGACGAAATCGAAATCGTGGTTCAAATCAAAGGAAAAGTCCGTGCCAAACTCATGGTCGCTAAAGACCTATCACGTGAAGAATTGCAAGAAATTGCTCTCGCTGACGAAAAAGTTAAAGCAGAAATTGACAGCAAGGAAATCGTGAAGGTGATTGCGGTACCTAATAAACTCGTTAATATTGTTGTGAAATAAGATAGGAATCCTTCAGAGTAGAATCTGGAGGATTTTTTGAATTTTTTCATGAAAGTATGATATACTATGTGCAATTATAAAGTTTGAAAAGTGAATCAAGGAGAAAACAATGCCAGTAAACGAATATGGTCAGATGATTGGCGAGTCAATGGAAGGTTATACATCTGGTGAATTGCCTTCTATTGATTTCTTAGAAGGGCGTTATGCTCGGATAGAGGCTCTTTCAGTGGAAAAGCATGCGGAGGATTTGCTAGCTGTTTATGGTCCGGATACTCCTCGGGAGATGTGGACCTATCTCTTTCAGGAACCAGTGGCAGATATGGAGGAGTTGGTTAGCCTTTTAAATCAGATGTTGGCTCGTAAGGATCGCTTTTACTATGCGATTGTAGACAAGGCAACTGGTAAGGCCTTGGGAACTTTTTCTCTCATGCGCATTGATCAGAATAACCGAGTGATAGAAGTGGGAGCTGTCACTTTTTCTCCAGAACTCAGGGGAACACGTATAGGGACAGAGGGTCAATATCTCCTAGCTCGCTATGTTTTTGAGGAGCTTAACTATCGTCGCTATGAGTGGAAATGTGATTCTCTAAATATCCCATCAAGACGAGCCGCGGAGCGTTTGGGCTTTGTCTATGAAGGAACCTTCCGTCAGGCAGTCGTTTATAAGGGGCGTACGAGAGATACGGATTGGTTGTCTATGATTGATAAGGACTGGCCTCAAGTCAAAGCTCGTTTAGAAACATGGTTGGCTCCTGAAAATTTTGATAAAAATGGACGGCAGTACAAGAGCTTAAGAGAATTCTGAGAGGTATTGAGATGATGACTATTAGAAGGCAAGAAATTGTCAAGCTAGAGGATGTTTTGCATCTCTATCAGGCAGTTGGATGGACAAAATATACACATCAACCTCAGATGTTGAAGAAAGCCTTGTCTCACTCATTAGCGATTTATCTAGCACTTGATGGCGATGCCGTAGTGGGCTTGGTCCGTTTGGTCGGAGATGGTTTTTCATCGATTTTTGTCCAGGATTTGATCGTTTTGCCGAGCTATCAGCGCCAAGGGATTGGCAGTGCCTTAATGAAAGAGGCTTTAGGTGATTACAAAGATGCCTATCAAGTCCAACTAGTGACCGATCAGACAGAAAAAAACTTGGGATTCTATCGTTCTCTGGGATTTGAAACCTTATCTACTTATGATTGTACAGGAATGATTTTGGTGGATAGAAAAAGATAAAAAAATATTTTTTCTTAAGTAAAGTTTAAGTCTCCTCGTGTATTATATAGTTATTAGATAAAGACCTCCTAATACTCTTCGAAAATCTCATCAACCTTCGTTAGAGTCGACTTAGCTATCTATCGTTATGCTTGAGTCTATCTGCCTAGTCTGATTTCGATTTTCATTGAGTACCCTTTATTTAATGAAATCTCAAACTTTTCTTTTTCATCATAATCTCCTAAAGAAGCCGCCCGATCAGGTGGCTTTTTTGTTGCTTGAAAAAGAAAATTTCATTTGGAAAAAAATTTAAAAAAATAATAAATCAGAGAAAAGTTAAGTTAGCTTTAAGATTCATCTTGTATTATATAATCGTTAAATAAAGACCTCCTAACTTTATTTAATGAAATCCTAAACTTTTCTTTTTCATAATAATCTCCCTAAAGAAGCCACCCAATCAGGTGGCTTTTTTGTTTGTAGGCTGGATTTTTGCTATAATAGGAACATGAGTAGAATTTTAGACAATGAGATCATGGGGGATGAGGAGTTAGTAGAACGTACCCTCCGTCCCCAATATTTACGTGAATATATCGGTCAGGATAAAGTCAAGGACCAGCTGCAAATCTTTATCGAGGCAGCAAAAATGCGTGATGAGGCACTGGACCATGTTCTTTTATTTGGCCCTCCAGGTCTCGGGAAAACAACCATGGCCTTTGTTATTGCCAATGAACTGGGAGTCAATCTCAAGCAAACGTCTGGTCCTGTCATCGAAAAAGCGGGTGATCTGGTAGCCATTTTGAATGATTTGGAACCTGGAGACGTCCTTTTTATTGACGAGATTCATCGCTTGCCCATGTCGGTGGAAGAGGTGCTTTATAGTGCCATGGAGGACTTCTACATTGACATCATGATTGGGGCTGGAGAGGGTAGTCGCAGTGTCCATTTGGACTTGCCGCCTTTTACCTTGATTGGTGCGACGACACGTGCGGGGATGCTTTCTAATCCTCTACGAGCACGTTTTGGGATTACGGGTCATATGGAATACTATGCCCACGCTGACTTGACAGAGATTGTTGAGCGGACAGCAGATATTTTTGAGATGGAAATCACTCATGAGGCAGCTTCGGAGTTGGCCTTACGTAGTCGAGGAACTCCTCGTATCGCCAATCGTCTCCTCAAGCGCGTGCGCGACTTTGCCCAGATTATGGGAAATGGGGTTATCGATGATGTCATTACCGATAAGGCTTTGACCATGTTAGATGTAGACCATGAAGGTTTGGACTATGTGGACCAAAAAATCCTTCGCACCATGATTGAGATGTATGGTGGTGGTCCTGTAGGACTGGGAACCCTTTCTGTTAATATAGCAGAAGAACGCGAGACGGTCGAAGATATGTACGAACCTTACCTGATTCAGAAAGGTTTCATCATGCGAACTCGTTCTGGACGGGTGGCGACAGCTAAGGCATATGAGCATTTAGGGTATGAATACAATGAAAAATGAACAAGAAATTCTAGATGCTTTCAGAGAAAATCCAGATATGATGACCATTCTGACCATCATTCGTGATTTTGATCTGAAAGACTCGTGGTTGGCAGCAGGTTCTGTCAGGAATTTCATCTGGAATCTCTTGTCAGACAAATCGCCTTTTGATCATGAAACGGACGTGGATGTGATTTTCTTTGATCCAGATGTTTCTTATGAGGAAACAGTGTCCCTAGAGAAAAAACTGAGAGAGGATTTTCCTCAGTATCAGTGGGAGTTGAAAAATCAGGTCTATATGCATCTGCACAGTTCCCACACAGCGCCTTACACGAGTTCCCGTGATGCCATGAGTAAATATCCGGAACGCTGTACGGCGATAGGACTCCGCTTGCATGCCGACGCAACTTTGGAGCTCTTTGTCCCCTATGCTTTAGAGGATATTTTGAACTTTCAGATTTCCCCAACTCCTCATTTTTTAGAGAATGAAGATCGAATGAAGCTCTATCAAGAACGCTTGTCCAAGAAAAATTGGCAAGAAAAATGGAAAAATCTTACTTTTTCAAAAAACTTAAGAAAAATTTAAGTTAGTGACGGTATACTAGGTTCATAAGTTAAGAGGAACTTAACTTAAACTCCTAAAACTTTTTCATAATAATCTCCCTATAAAACTAAGTCGCCCAATCAGGCGGCTTATTTTTTGTCTGTAAGGAGAGCTAATAACTTAGCAATAGAAGAAAATAGGGAAATATGGTATAATGAAACGATAGATTTTTGAATAGGAATAAGAACATGTTTGGATTTTTTAAGAAAGATAAAGCTGTAGAAGTCGAGGTTCCAACACAGGTTCCTGCTCATATTGGCATCATCATGGATGGGAATGGCCGCTGGGCTAAAAAACGGATGCAACCACGGGTTTTTGGTCATAAGGCAGGGATGGAAGCCCTCCAAAAAGTGACCAAGGCAGCTAACAAGATGGGAGTTAAGGTCATCACGGTTTATGCCTTTTCAACGGAAAATTGGACGCGTCCAGATCAAGAAGTCAAGTTTATCATGAACTTGCCAGTCGAATTTTATGATAACTATGTCCCTGAATTGCATGCAAATAACGTTAAGATTCAGATGATTGGGGAGACAGACCGTTTGCCTAAGCCGACTTTTGAAGCTTTGAAAAAAGCAGAGGAGTTGACCAAGAACAATACGGGTTTGATTCTCAATTTTGCGCTCAATTATGGTGGTCGTGCTGAAATTACGCAGGCTCTTAAGGGCTTGGCTCAAGATGTTCTAGATGCTAAAATCAACCCTGGTGATATCACAGAAGATATGATTGGGGACTATCTTTTCACGCAGCACCTGCCAAAGGATTTGCGAGATCCTGATTTGATTATCCGCACGAGTGGTGAGTTGCGTTTGAGTAATTTCTTGCCATGGCAAGCAGCCTATAGCGAGCTTTACTTTACGGATACCCTGTGGCCTGATTTTGATGAAGCTGCCTTGCAGGAAGCTATTGCTGCTTTTAACCATCGCAATCGCCGTTTTGGAGGAGTTTAGGAGAAGATATGACCAAGGATTTACAAAAGAGAACATTGTTTGCGGTATTGGCCCTGGCAATTTTCCTTCCAGTCTTGTTTGCAGGAGGGCTCTTGTTGCAGATAGGGATTGGCTTGTTAGCGATGCTAGGCGTTCATGAACTCTTGCACATGAAGGGACTAAAGACTATGACCATTGAGGGTGCTTTGACTCTTTTTGCGACCTTCGCTCTCACAGTTCCTTTAGAAAATTACCTAACTTTTTTGCCTGTTGATGGAAATGTGGTTGCCTATAGTGTTCTGATAACCATAATGCTAGGGACGACCGTTTTCAGTAAAAACTATACGATTGAAGATGCCGCTTTTCCAATTGCTGTGAGTTTTTATGTTGGTTTTGGCTTCAATGCCTTACTAGATGCTCGGGTGGCAGGTTTTGACAAGGTACTGTTGGCCCTTTTTATCGTTTGGGCGACAGATAGCGCAGCCTACCTGACAGGGATGAATTTTGGTAAACATAAATTGGCGCCAAGAGTTTCTCCTAATAAGAGTATTGAGGGCTTTGTCGGGGGTATTTTAGGTGCGGTACTGATAACGGTAATCTTCATGCTAGTGGACAGTACAGTTGCTCTTCCTTATGGAATTTATAGAATGAGTCTCTTTGCTGCCTTCTTCAGTGTGGCAGGTCAGTTTGGTGACTTGATTGAGAGTGCCATGAAACGCCATTTCGGTGTCAAGGATTCTGGGAAATTTATCCCTGGACATGGCGGTGTGTTGGATCGCTTTGACAGCATGCTGATTGTGTTTCCAATGATGCACTTATTTGGCCTGTTTTAAAGAAAGGAATATTGAATGATTGGATTGCTAACCTTTATCCTCGTTTTTGGGATTATTGTGGTGGTGCATGAGTTTGGACATTTTTATTTTGCCAAGAAATCAGGCATTCTAGTTCGTGAATTTGCCATTGGTATGGGGCCCAAGATTTTTTCCCATATCGGTAAGGATGGCACTGCTTATACCATTCGAATCCTTCCTCTAGGAGGCTATGTTCGTATGGCAGGCTGGGGTGATGATGCGACAGAAATCAAGACAGGAACTCCAGTCAGTTTAACACTTGCCGACGATGGTAAGGTCAAACGGATCAACCTCGCAGGGAAGAAACTGGATCAAACAGCTCTCCCTATGCAGGTAACCCAGTTCGACTTTGAAGACAAGCTCTTCATTAAAGGCTTGGTCTTGGAAGAAGAAAAGACTTTTGCAGTGGATCATGATGCAACGGTTGTTGAAGAAGACGGAACCGAAGTGCGCATCGCTCCTTTGGATGTACAGTATCAAAATGCTTCTATCTGGGGCAAGCTCATCACCAACTTTGCAGGTCCTATGAATAACTTTATCTTAGGTGTTGTTGTATTTTGGATCTTGATCTTTTTGCAGGGCGGTGTTAGAGATACTCAGACCAATCTCTTTCATGTCATGCCAGAGGGAGCTTTGGCTAAGGTAGGCGTAGCTGAGACCGCTCAAATTACCAAGGTCGGCTCGCATGAGGTTAAGAATTGGCAAGACTTGACCCAGGCTGTGGAAGCAGATACCAAGGACAAGACCGCTCCGACCTTGGATGTGACCATTTCTGAAAATGGTAGCGAAAAACAAGTCACTGTGACGCCAGAAGAAAATCAAGGACGTTACATTCTCGGGGTTCAACCAGGGGTCAAGTCAGACTTTCTATCCATGTTTGTTGGTGGATTTACAACCGCTGCCGACTCAGGACTCCGCATCCTTTCGGCTCTGAAAAACTTGATTTTCCATCCAGATTTGAACAAACTCGGTGGTCCCGTTGCCATTTTTAAGGCAAGTAGCGATGCTGCTAAAAATGGTCTTGAGAATGTCCTCTACTTCCTAGCCATGATTTCCATCAATATCGGGATTTTTAACTTGATTCCGATCCCGGCTTTGGATGGTGGAAAGATTGTGCTCAATATCCTAGAGGCTATCCGCCGGAAACCCCTTAAACAAGAAATTGAAACCTATGTCACCATGGCTGGTGTAGTTATGATGGTTGTCTTGATGCTAGCTGTGACCTGGAATGACATTATGCGACTCTTCTTTTAGATAATCGAGGAATATTATGAAACAAAGTAAAATGCTAATCCCAACGCTTCGCGAAATGCCAAGCGATGCTCAAGTTATCAGCCACGCACTTATGTTGCGTGCTGGTTATGTTCGTCAAGTTTCTGCTGGTGTTTATTCTTACCTACCACTCGCTAACCGTGTGATTGAAAAGGCTAAGAATATCATGCGCCAAGAGTTTGATAAGATTGGTGCGGTGGAGATGTTGGCTCCTGCCCTTCTCAGTGCTGATCTTTGGCGTGAATCAGGTCGTTATGAAACCTATGGTGAAGACCTTTATAAACTGAAAAACCGTGAAAAGTCAGACTTTATCCTAGGTCCGACACACGAAGAAACTTTTACAGCTATTGTTCGTGACTCTGTCAAGTCTTACAAGCAATTACCACTCAACCTTTACCAAATCCAACCGAAATACCGTGATGAAAAACGTCCACGTAACGGACTTCTCCGTACGCGTGAATTTATCATGAAAGACGGCTATAGTTTCCATGCTAATTACGATAGTTTGGATGTGACTTATGACGAGTACAAGGCAGCCTATGAACGTATTTTTACTCGTAGTGGCTTGGACTTCAAGGCCATCATCGGTGATGGTGGCGCTATGGGTGGTAAGGATAGCCAAGAATTTATGGCCATCACACCAGCTCGTACAGACCTTGACCGCTGGGTTGTTTTGGACAAGTCAGTTGCCTCATTTGATGAAATTCCTGCAGAAGTGCAAGAAGAAATCAAAGCAGAATTGCTCAAATGGATGGTTTCTGGTGAAGACACTATTGCCTACTCAAGCGAGTCTAGCTATGCGGCTAACTTAGAAATGGCAACAAACGAGTACAAACCAAGCAACCGTGTTGTTGCGGAAGAAGAAGTGACTCGAGTGGAAACTCCAGATGTTAAATCCATCGATGAAGTGGCAGCCTTCCTTAACGTGCCAGAAGAGCAAACGATTAAAACTCTCTTTTACATGGCAGATGGTGAGCTTGTTGCAGCCCTTCTAGTTGGAAATGACCAACTCAATGAAGTCAAGTTGAAAAACCACTTGGGTGCAGATTTCTTTGATGTTGCTAGTGAAGAAGAAGTGGCAAATGTTATATCAGCTGGCTTTGGTTCGCTTGGTCCAGTTGGTTTGCCAGAAAATGTGAAAATCATTGCAGACCGTAAGGTACAAGATGTTCGCAATGCTGTTGTGGGTTCTAACGAAGATGGTTACCACTTGACGGGTGTGAACCCAGGTCGTGATTTCACTGCAGAATACGTAGATATCCGCGAAGTTCGTGAGGGTGAAATTTCCCCAGACGGACAAGGTGTCCTAAACTTCGCCCGTGGTATCGAGATCGGTCATATTTTCAAACTCGGAACTCGCTACTCAGCAAGCATGGGTGCAGATGTTTTGGACGAAAATGGCCGTGCTGTGCCAATCATCATGGGATGTTACGGTATCGGTGTTAGCCGTCTTCTCTCGGCAGTTATGGAACAACACGCTCGCCTCTTTGTTAACAAAACGCCTAAAGGGGAATACCGTTATGCTTGGGGAGTTAACTTCCCTAAAGAATTGGCACCATTTGATGTGCACCTGATCACTGTCAATGTCAAGGACGAAGAAGCGCAAGCCTTGACAGATAAACTTGAAGCCAACTTGATGGAGGCTGGTTACGAAGTCTTGACAGATGACCGTAACGAACGTGTCGGAGTGAAGTTTAGCGATAGCGACTTGATTGGTCTGCCAATCCGTATCACTGTTGGGAAGAAAGCGGCTGATGGTATCGTAGAAGTTAAGATTAAAGCGACTGGTGATACCATCGAAGTTCATGCAGACAACTTGCTTGAAACGCTTGAAATCCTCAGCAAGAAATAAAAACTTTAATCAGAAGAAAAACAAGGCAAAAATGTAACTAGTTTTTACCTTGTTTTTTCTGTATAATGGGAAAAATGAGTAAACGAAGAGGTATAACAATGCTAAAATTTCCAAAGGATTTTGTTTGGGGTTCCTCCACTTCTGGACCGCAAACTGAAGGGCGCGTGCCTGGTGACGGCAAGGGGGACAATCTCTGGGATTATTGGTATCAGGTGGAACCCAATCGCTACTACAATGGGATTGGACCTGATAAAACATCGACCTTCTATGAGAACTGGGAAAAGGATATTGAGCTTTTGGTAGAGACTGGGCATACAGCCTTCCGAACTTCTATCCAGTGGTCTCGTATTTTCCCGCAAGGTTGTGGAGAAGTCAATCCTCAAGGGGTGACTTTCTACCGTCAGGTTTTTGAGGCTATTAAGGCCAAGGGGATTCGCCTCTTAGTCAATCTCTATCACTTCGACCTGCCATTTGCCCTCCAAGAAGACGGCGATGGCTGGGAAAATAAGGCAACTGTCAAGGCTTATGAAGACTATGCTCGTTTTTGTTTTGAAACTTACGGCGACTTGGTGGACCAATGGATTACCTTTAACGAGCCCATTGTCCCTGTAGAATTTGGCTATTTTTACGATGCTCACTATCCTCACAAGGTAGATGCCAATGCGGCGGTTAAGGTTGCCTATCATACGCAACTGGCTAGTAGTCTTGCGGTTAAGGCCTGTCATGAGATTTTGCCTGATTCCAAGATTGGGATTGTCCTTAACTTGACACCAGCTTATCCACGTAGCCAGCATCCTGCGGATGTCAAGGCTGCGCGCATTGCCGACCTCTTCCAAGCCCAATCTTTCCTAGATCCGTCTGTACTGGGAGTTTATCCAGAAGAGTTAGTAGAGATTTTAGCTGAGCATGATTTACTGCCAGAGTACACTGTTGAAGAGTTAGAACTCATTCGTGAGAATACAGTTGATTTCCTTGGAGTCAACTACTACCAACCTTTGCGCGTTATGGCGCCGCGTTTTGCTAAGCATCCTGATAGCCCGCTTTTGCCAGAGCATTTCTACGAACCTTACGTCATGCCGGGCCGTAAAATCAACCCTCACCGCGGTTGGGAAATCTACGAGCAGGGGATTTATGATATTGCCCAAAATATCAAGGAAAATTATGGTAATATCGAGTGGATGTTGACAGAGAATGGCATGGGTGTTGAAGGGGAAGATAAATTCCGTGTGAATGGCATGATTCAGGACGACTATCGTATCGACTTTGTCAAAGGACATCTGCGTGAACTTCACCGTGCTATCGAAGACGGTGCTAACTGTAAGGGCTACTTGATTTGGACCTTTATTGATTGCTGGTCATGGCTCAATAGCTATAAAAATCGCTACGGTCTGGTTGAGCTTGATTTGGAAACGCAGGAACGTCGCCTGAAGAAATCAGGTCACTGGTTCAAGGAACTCAGCGACCATAATGGATTTTAAGAATAAAAAGAGTGAGATGGCGTTCATCTCACTTTTTATTACAATATCATCACCAATGTTCCAATCGTAATCAGGATACAGCCAATAATTGTTTTAAACGTCAGGATATCTTGTAGGAAGAAAAAGGCTAGAACGAGGGTAATGACGAGACTTAATTTATCGACAGCAGATACCTCAGTCGCATTGCCCATCTGCAAGACCTTGTAGTAGCAGAGCCAGGAGGCGCCAGTGGCCAAGCCAGATAAGATGAGAAAGAGCCAACTTTTTCTACTGATGTTGACAATTTCGGTCTGACTATTGGTCAAGAAAACCATGGCCCAGGCCATCAGAATGACAACGACCGTACGAATAGCGGTTGCTAGATTAGATGGAACTCCTTCAATCCCAATCTTGGCTAAAATTGACGTTAGGGCTGCAAAGATAGCTGATAAAAGTGCGAAGAAAAACCACATGGCAAATACCTCCTCCCCTTATTATAAGTAATTGATGCTGACTTGTCAGGTATCAAGTGAAATCTTGATAAAATACCAGATAGAAAAACTATACCAATTTTTATTCTTGACAAGTGAGAAAAACAAGTATATACTGTTTTTGCTGATTCCGTAAAGTGAGAATTAGACTATACCAATTTAAGGAGAAAGCACAGCTGGTCTGTGTCGTATATACTATGTGTGGAATTGTTGGTGTTGTTGGAAACACAAATGCAACTGATATTTTGATTCAAGGGCTTGAAAAGCTTGAATACCGTGGCTATGATTCTGCGGGGATTTTTGTCCTAGGTGGTACTGAAAATCATCTAGTTAAGGCTGTTGGCCGTATCGCAGAATTGTCTGCTAAGACAGCTGGCGTTGAGGGAACAACTGGTATCGGACATACGCGTTGGGCGACTCATGGAAAACCAACTGAGGACAATGCTCACCCACATCGCTCTGAGACAGGATGTTTTGTCTTGGTGCACAATGGAGTGATTGAAAACTACCTTGAAATCAAGGAAGAATACCTTGCAGGTCACCACTTTAAGGGGCAAACCGATACAGAAATTGCCGTTCACCTGATTGGAAAATTTGCAGAAGAAGATGGTTTGTCAGTTCTTGAAGCCTTCAAAAAAGCTCTTCACATCATCCGTGGTTCTTATGCCTTTGCCTTGATTGACTCTGAAAATCCAGATGTCATCTATATCGCTAAGAACAAATCACCACTCTTGATTGGTCTTGGAGAAGGCTACAACATGGTCTGCTCAGATGCTATGGCCATGATTCGTGAGACCAACCAATACATGGAAATCCATGACCAAGAGTTGGTAATCGTCAAGGCTGATAGCGTTGAAGTTCAAGACTATGATGGCAATCGCCGTGAACGTGCTAGCTATACTGCGGAGCTTGACTTATCAGATATCGGTAAGGGAACTTATCCTTACTACATGCTCAAGGAAATCGACGAGCAACCAACGGTGATGCGTAAACTCATCCAAGCCTACACAGATGATGCTGGTCAAGTAGTGGTTGAACCTGCTATCATTAAGGCTGTTCAAGATGCAGACCGCATCTACATCCTTGCAGCTGGAACATCGTACCACGCAGGATTTGCTTCTAAGAAGATGTTGGAAGAGTTGACAGATACACCTGTTGAACTTGGAATTTCATCTGAGTGGGGCTATGGTATGCCACTTCTCAGCAAAAATCCACTCTTCATCTTTATCAGCCAGTCTGGTGAAACAGCTGACAGCCGTCAGGTTTTGGTTAAGGCTAATGAAATGGGCATTCCAAGCTTGACAGTGACAAACGTTCCAGGTTCAACCCTATCACGTGAAGCCAACCATACTATGCTTCTTCACGCGGGTCCTGAAATTGCCGTGGCATCAACCAAGGCTTATACTGCGCAAATCGCAGCTCTTGCCTTCCTAGCAAAAGCAGTCGGAGAAGCAAACGGTAATGCCAAAGCTCAAGCCTTTGACCTGGTTCATGAGTTGTCAATCGTAGCTCAGTCTATCGAATCAACCCTTTCAGAAAAAGAAACCATTGATGCTAAAGTTCGTGAGCTTCTTGAAACCACTCGCAACGCCTTTTACATCGGACGTGGTCAAGACTATTATGTAGCCATGGAAGCCAGTCTTAAGCTAAAAGAGATTTCTTACATCCAGTGTGAAGGTTTTGCGGCAGGGGAACTCAAGCATGGAACCATTGCCTTGATTGAAGAAGGAACGCCTGTCTTGGCCCTCTTATCAGATCCAGTCCTTGCCAACCATACTCGTGGAAATATCCAAGAGGTCGCAGCTCGTGGTGCCAAGGTTCTCACTATCGCAGAGGAAAATGTTGCTAAAGACACAGACGATATCGTCCTTACGACCGTCCACCCTTACCTCTCACCAATCTCAATGGTCGTGCCAACACAATTGGTCGCTTACTTTGCAACCCTCCACCGTGGTCTTGATGTGGACAAACCACGTAACCTTGCTAAGTCAGTAACAGTAGAATAAGCTAAGAAAGTCTAGTTCATCTAGACTTTTTCTAATGAGCAAATTTATTGAAAATAGAACTAATTAGTGATAAAGTATCCTAAAACTAAAAGAGATAGCGAGGAAACGGGATGGTAGAATTAGGAATTTCAACATTTGGTGAAACAACAGCTCTAGAAGCGACTGGACAGATTTACAGTCATGATGAACGCATTCGTCAGTTGGTGGCAGAAATTGAGCTGGCTGATAAGGTTGGTTTGGATGTGTACGGGATTGGGGAGCATCATCGGGAGGACTTTGCGGTATCGGCGCCAGAGATTGTCCTTGCAGCTGGTGCTGTTAATACCAAGAAGATTCGTTTGTTCCAACAATATGCTACCATCGATGCCTTGTCAAATGGCCGTGCGGAGATTATGGCTGGGCGTGGTTCATTCACCGAGTCCTTCCCTCTGTTTGGCTATGACTTGAAAGACTATGAAGCTCTCTTTGATGAGAAATTAGACATGCTCCAGTTAGTCAATGAAAAGACCAAGATAGACTGGCAAGGTCAATTGACCCAAAGCATTGCTAGAAAAGAAGTCTATCCCCGTCCAGTTCAGGACAAATTGCCATTGTGGGTGGCGACAGGTGGTCATGTAGAGTCAACAGTGAAGATTGCTCGGGCGGGGCTGCCGATTGTATATGCCATTATCGGTGGCAATCCGCGTTATTTTAAAAAGCTGATTCAAGCTTATCGTGAGATTGGAAGGGAGACTGGTCATGCGGATAAAGACCTGAAAGTGGGCGCTCATTCTTGGGGGTGGATTGCTGAAGATGGCGAGCAGGCTGTCAAAGATTATTTCCATCCGACCAAGCAAGTGGTGGATGCGATTTCTAAGGACCGTCCACACTGGCAGGAGTTGACCTATGAGCAATATTTGGAGCAAATTGGGCCAAATGGAGCCATGTTTGTGGGAAATCCAGACCAGGTGGCAGAAAAATTGATTCGCATGATTGAGGATTTAGACTTGGACCGTTTCATGTTCCATCTACCGCTTGGTTCTATGCCACATGATCAAGTTTTGAGAGCTATTGAACTCTTCGGCACACAAGTGGCGCCGAAAATACGTGCTTACTTTGCTATGAAAGAGGAGTTATAAAAAAATTCAATCAGTTGAGTCGATTGGTGAGGAACACCCTTGGATTCAGCAACAGGTGGAAGTGATACAAGCGATAGAGCATACTATCCAGTGGAATATATACTATTTTATATCAAGTACAAGATAAAATAGTAAAAAAGACGATTTCCGCTTGGAAATCGTCTTTTTGATACTTAGAATAAATCCAGCCTAATATTTCCACCAAAATGTGGTTTTTCAAGAGCTACCTGTGCTAATTGATTGAGTGTTTGTTTACTATTTTCTTGATTATAGAATTTAAGTCCTTTGATGATAACTCCATCAACTTCATCCTCGAAAACCAAATCTTCTTGATGGTCATTGATGTATGAAAGAAGTTCCTCCTTCCATCTATCTTTTTCTGCCAATTGTTCACCTTTGGGTTCAATGAAGATTTGAAGATAGTAATCCTTATTTTGAAGAAGTAGGATAAAGTCTGGCTGAAATCCTGAAAAATTGATTACCCGTGGGTTCTCCTCAAATTGGTGCAATTTCAATTGTTCAACTTTATCTGTCCCCTTTAGCATGTTTTCGTCCATCCGAATGAGGAAAACATCACCGTATTGTTCTCTTAGTTCATCAATGTGATTGGCGATAGCATTAACTAGATTTTCCTCATTTCTATTGATTATAGCAGATTGGTAAGCAAAAAAGTCAAATTTTTCAAAACTAATATTAGTTACTTTTTGTTCGATTAAGGAGCCACTCTGTTTAGCTGTATCATAATTAGGTATTCGTTTGCGATAATCAACGAGATATTCTTCAATAGGATATCCAACAAAACGATTCGTACCTCTAGCTTTACGATAACCTGCCTTTATTTGGGCAGCCAGTAGGTTAAAAAAGTTATCAACAATTTTCAGTTTTTCCATAGCGGAAAAATCTTCTACAATGGTTTCTTTTTCTGTTGTGACAGAGAGTGTAAGATTTTGCAAATCTAGCCAATTTTCACCCCAAAACTCATCCATAGACTTGAGATTTGGAAGATATTTTTTCAGATTTTCAAAACGGAAAAAATTAGAGCGACTAATTGATTTTTTAAAGTAACGAATATCAATTCTCCTCAATTGGGACGTTTTTAACTCTATTGCTTCAGCTGAAAGGTAAGCTATTTCATAGGTGGATTTAAAATAGGTTACATTGGCTAGCTTAGAAATTTCAATACCATATGCACGTAAATTCACATAGTGACTGTCAGGAATTTCCTCAGTTTCATTATAGTAAAGCTTACCTGTTTTAAAGATTTGGGTTTTCTTAAAAGAGGGTTTCAGTTTGATTTCAATCGGAGGATTTTTTTCATCAGTCCCAGTCGCAAGATTCATCTTGTCAAGTGATGCCATCAAATTCTTGATGTATTGCGGTTCATTAAGGGTATGGTAGTGTAGTGTTTCCAACAAAAGACTTGCTGTTTCATCTGATTCATCAAATCGTCTTTGGTAAGAAATCTTTTGATTTAAGGAGAAAGGATTGTATCGCGCCCCACGTCCGATCAACTGAGCCTCGGAATTGGTTGATTTAGCATCTCTTTTATCATTCATTTTCCCCAAGTTGCTAATACGAACGATATCGTAAAGATTGAGGGCATCCCAACCTTCTGTTAATTTTGCTACTGCAAAGACTACACGATACAGATTATTGGGCGATTCAAGCGAATTGAGGGCTTGATACTGTCCTGTTTCTAGCAACCCTTTTGAACTACTGTCTGAATCATTTGCATTTAGAATTCTAGCTGGTGAAAAACCACGCTTAAGTTCTCGTACAACAGTTGAAAGATCATCCTTTTCGAGATAATACTGATAAGCTAGCTGTAGGGTATGGCTTTGCTCTTCTGATACACTTTTCAATTGTGAAATAAGGAACGACCTTAAACTTTCCACGGTCAGACTATCAATCATCTCATTGAATAGATTATTTGCTTCATAGGAAGCATCGATTTTATGCGATTTGAAAAGAATGACTGGTTTTATCTCAATTCCAAATTTTTCTAGAGCAAATTTGCGACGATATTCACTCAGAAGAACAGTACTAAGCATATTATCTTCATTGGAATTTCCCGTCTGAATGCGTCTTACATTTTTTGAATATCGCTCTTTTATGTATGAATCCAAGGTATAACGGTAAATAATCTTATCTCGATATTTTTGATAAATGGTCTCATCGTCAAAATCAAGTGTTGCGGTAAATTCTAGCAAGAGATTATCAGCATGTGCGTGAAGGAGATCAAGTAGGCTTTTTTCCCATGAGACTTTTTCCAATTCTGCTTTATTTTTCTTTTTCGTAGAAGCAGAATAGTGATGGGCTTCATCCGCCAGAATAACCATTTTTGTCTTCTGGTAATCTGTTAATGACATGATATTTTCTGCTTGTGTGAAAAGGTCATTTGTCAATGTTTGAATTGAAACAAACTTAATATTAATTACATTTTTATTAGGAAAATCTGGAAATCTTCCTGAAATCTGGTTGATAAAGATATGTTCCCCATCAATTTCTAAGTTGGAATTGAAAAGAAACTTCGTAGATTGAGCATTCGTTAGATTATCAATGGTCTTACTCAGAACACCATTTGTATTCACTGTAAACAGAAAATTTTGATACCCTTTTTCTTTATAGAGATAGAGGATTAAGCCAGCCATCAAATCAGTCTTTCCTGAACCAGTTGCCATATTGAACATGAGTTGTCTTGGCTTTCGAAACGTGAAAGTATCTGATGCTTGAGTGTAGTGAAAATAGCGAATAGCTTCACTTTGATAAGAACGTGGTTCATGCTTGAGATTTTCTACAATATACTGTGGTAATTCCCAACCATGCTGTTCGTTCAAAATATCCATATCCAGCTGTTTCAATTCATCGAAGAGTTCAAAGATCAGTTCTTTTTTCTTTGCTTTTCTAACCATCATTTCTCCCCATAAAAACTCTTATTGAAATCATAATCTGATTGAGATAATTGCGATTTAATGGTTTCATCATCAATTTCGGAGTAGTTGTGATAGAGCTGGTTTTTGTCAATAATTTTCACAAGAATTTTTTTCTGCATTTCAAAATCTTCATCCCAGATAGATTGGTCAACTTCTTGTAAATCCACTCTAAAATCAAAATCAAGTGTAGATTTCAAGTTATCAAAGATAGCTTTTAATTCCTCAGAATTTTTAGAGTTAAGGACAGCATTAATAAAGGTTGCATTTTTGTCCATTAATTCAGCATAAATGAATGAACCATCGCCAGACCAAGCAACATCTTGAGAAATGCCACCTTGTTCTCCATCAATAACTTTCTTTAATCTTTCTATAGAAACGGTTTCAATATAATCCATTTGTTCAATACCGATGTACTGACGATTCATCTTGTGAGCAACTGCTGCAGTAGTTCCCGAACCCATAAAGAAATCGAGGACAAGATCACCTTCATTTGTAGATAGTTCTAAGACGCGTTTAATTAACTCTTCTGGTTTTGGATTAGTAAATACTTCTTCTCCAAATAACTCCTGTTGGTGCTTTGTTGCAGAAGTATTTGTATTGGTTTCTCTCCAAGTAATACTATTAGGCTGAATTGTCCAAATTGAACTACTTGCCTTACCTTTACCTGCCATTTTTACTTCTGAATAATAGGCTTTAAGTTGTGGTTTTGATGTTCCGTTGGCACCAAATCGAATACGATTGTCAGCCAACCATCTTTCATAATTCTCTTTTGTAGTTCTCCAGCATCGTCCTTTTGGAGGTATGTAGATATCTCTGGTATTGGGATTGGTTATTTCATATTGAAGATTTTTTCGGATATTTGGAGCATCGAATGGTTCAAGCCTATATGGACCTCGTCCATCATTATCATCATACTTAAATGTTTCAATATCAAGAGCTAACCTAAAATCATTTTTATCAATGGCGTCTTTATTTTTAGCATAGACCAAAATATGATTACTGTTCATTGAAAACAAACCATCACTTGAAACTGAACTTCTAGCTTCCCAAGTAACATCGGCAATAAAGTTTTCAATTCCAAAAATCTCATCCATCATGACTTTAAGATAGTGAGTTCCTTCATCACTCATGCTTAAAAAAAGTAAACCATCATACGATAAAAGCTGATAAGCGATTGATAGCCTGTTCTTTAAGAAGGTTAACCAGCTGGATAAACTAAAATTAGAATTATAGGTAAACGTATCTGTCGGTTTAGTTTTCAGGAAGTAGTAAGGTGGGTCAATAAAAACTGTTTTAATTTTTCCACTAAATCGTTTTTTCAAACTGTGGAGTGCTAACAGGTTGTTTCCCTTGATAATCAGGTTATCCGTATCCTTGATTTCTGATACAGGAGAAGAGCCATTTTTGTCATATTTCTTAGCATTTTTAAAAATCTTTTCATCAAGGAGGACATCAATCTCCTCACGAGCAACTATCTCATTTAAAAACGATTCTTCAGCATCTTCCCTCGAAACATCATCTTTAGTCATACCAGCTTTTAAGATACCATCTTTGTAGGGGAAATTTAGGACAACGTCTATTGTTTCATCTAAATAGTGATTATTTGTCGCTAACCCGATTTTGTTGGTGTAACGCGTGTAAGAGTTTGACCAATATTCATCAACTTCAAGCATTTGAATGATATCATTGATTTTCAAAATTGTCGCACCAGCAATATCCTCGGTAAATGCTTCATTTAGAATTGCATTTGTCAAAATCTTTTCAACCAACTCAGGTTTATAATTATCTAAATCTACTATAATAGCGTCTTTTTTTAATAGTCCCTCAGCTACATACTGTTCATCAAAGCTTTCTACCACCTCTCGCAGGGCTTGTTGAATCGCTGTTTCGAATGCCTGACTCATGCAAGTCCCTCACTTTCATACACAACAGAAAAGACCTTCTCACAAAAATGTGAAAAAGTCTGTTTTAGGGCTTGACAAAAAATACGCTTGATTACATAATCAGCGTGAGCTGTGAGCTGTGAGCTGTGAGCTGTGAGCTGTGAGCTGTGAGCTGTGAGCTGTGATTGCTTTCATACCAATCATTCCTTTACTTTTTGATAGTTCTATTATATCAAAATTTCTAAATTTTGCATATTTGCTTTCCCTGACGGATAGTCATGTATAAACCACTTAGAAAATATGATTTATGGCTACATCTATACTAAATGAAGTACATTTTGAATTGGAGAAGTCTGTCCTATTAAAAGACGATCTCCGCTTGGAAATCGTCTTTTTTTGATATTCTCGCAAATACGATATCTTATAGTTGGTGTAAACTGGTAGATAGCTCTCTTATTTTATTTGTCAAAACCTTGTAAGTTTTTTTGGCGCTCTTCAGTTTGACCCTTGGCATCCAATTTATTACCATTGTAAACAGTGCTTTCCCATGATCCGTACATTGGGTTAGGGAAAATGATGAATTTCTCACCAAACTCTTTTTGTAATTCCTCTAATTTTTGGTTGCGCTCAGTTTCAGAGGTCTTTGAAAACTCTGCAAAGTCCACAAGATTGTCTCCTAATAGCATGACTAAGTTGGTTTTTTCTTGGACTGCTTGTCTACGACCTTCTTTAGATTTGACGCCTTTTTCTAAGAACATGAGATGATCGCGGCTTTGTACAGGAATTCCTTCATTTTCTAGGTTTTTGATCGTATCATCTACCTGATCTATCGTGCGGTCAGATACATAGTAAATTTGGACACCGTTTTGGTCTGCAAATTGGAGAAAGTCTTTAGCACCTGGTACAGCCTTGGCTGCGGCTTTTTTTACCCAGACATCCCAGTTTTCTGGGGTAAATGCTGTTCCATCTTTGACATTTTGCGCTTGATAAGGGCTATTGTCTAATACGGTTTCGTCCAAGTCCAAAACGATAGAGTAGGGTTTATCTGTCTGTGTTTTTAGTAGTTCTTTCAAACGATTAGTAGCGACATTATAGCCTTGTAGATAGAGTGCCTTGGTTTCAGCTGCTTTTTGATACCAAAGAGTTGACATAGTATTTTCTCTTGAACGCAACTGATCATAGGTCATTGTAACCTGATTATCAGATGTACTACTTTGTGTTGTCTGTGAATTTGCCGAATTTGTGCCACAGCCAGTCAGTAAAATGACGGAAGCAAGTGTAGAAGCAATTGTAATGGTAACTTTGGATATTTTCATAATCCCATCCTCCTAATAATAGTCTACTAATATTGTAGCGTTTTCACAGGATTTGTGCAAGGGAATATCGAGAGAAAATAAATTTTTCAGTAGTAATTTGGTATTAGGATAAAATTATATACTTAATTTTGGAATGAAGATGGATATAAAAAAATCCAATCGGCTTGATAGAAAATCTATATCAGCTCCTTTTTGAAAAATAGATGAAAATAAAATGAATCTTTGAAAGGCTAGTAATATCAAGCTTTTCAGGGATTTTTTTCTTTATAGATATAAAAATTTCCAATTGAGTTGATAGTCAATATATATTGGGAAAAGGGGAAAAGGAGTGGTAAGATGGTTTCAATCCAAATGGAAGGAGAAAGGTATGGCAAGTAAAAGAGATCTAGTCTTTAGAGCGATTCGAGGCGATGAAGTGGAAAGAGTTCCTGTGGGATTTTGGTTTCATTTTGTAACACTCGAAGAAAAGGGACAGGGATTAAATAATCCACGTATCTTTCAAAAAAGTGTTGATGGGCATCGCAACTATGTGGAAAGGATTCGCCCTGATTTTGTCAAAATTATGAGCGACGGTTTTTTCCTTTATCCAAGTAATGTCTATAGTCCTAAGGTTACAAGCATTCAGGAGCTGTCTTCTATTGAGTCAATTGGTGAGGAACACCCATGGATTCAGCAACAGGTGGAAGTGGTACAAGCGATTCGAGAGACCTTTACAGAAGAGATTGCTTCTTTCTACAATATCTTTTCACCGATCTCTTACCTCAAGCGCTGGTTCCGTACAGAAACTTCGCGAGGTGATAAGGAAGTGGCTGATCTATTGCTTGAAAATCCTGAGCAATTCAGATCTATTCTGGATGTGATTGCAGGAGATATTGCTATCCTAACTCAGAAAATCATCCAGCAAGGTGGAGTTGATGGGATTTATCTCAGCACCCAGGAAATTCAAGATGAGCGCATCACACCAGCACTCTACCAAACCTATATCGCACCGAGCAATATAGCGATTTTGGAAGCAGCTAATCAGGTGGGTGGGACCAATATCCTCCATATCTGTGGTTTTGAAGGTGCGAGCAATGATGTGACGATATTTAAGGACTATCCAGCTCAAGTGGTCAACTGGGCGACCCACCATGAGGATGTTAGTTTGACACAGGGTCAAGAGTTGTTCCGAGATAAAGCCGTTTTAGGTGGATTTGAAAATGGCAAGAAAAGTTTGCTTTATCAAGGTTCCAAGGCAGAATTGCAAAATGAAACAAGGCGGTTGCTGGCTGAAGCGGGTAGTAAAGGAGTTCTTCTGGGAGCTGACTGTACTGTTCCAGATGACTTTGACTTAGAGAGGTTGGACTGGATTCGGCAGGCAGCTGTTCTCTAAAAGGAGGAGCTATGAAAAGTAAAAGATGGGGCATCTTCATTGCAGTTGTCGGTTTGCTGGCCTTGGTTGCCATAAGCGTCGTAAAAAATGGGCACTGCAAAAATGGAGAGAGATGTCGTGGAGTTCAGGATTTTTCCAAGTCCAGTCTCCCCTTTCTACGCTCGAATGATATCGCAAGCAGTTTATTAGTTGAAAAAGTAAGAAATGGAGAATAAGAATGTCAGAAAAAAAAGAATGGGTTTTAAAAGCATTTAGAGGTGAAAAGGTTGATCGTGTGCCAGTTGGCTTTTGGCACCATTTCACATCCGAAGACGAATGGCTACAAGGTTTCTCAAATCCAGTCATTATCGAGAAGAATATCGAGGGCCATAAGCGCTTTATCCGAGAAGTTCAGCCGGACTTTATCAAACTCATGAGTGATGGGTACTTTGCTTATCCAAATCCAGCGATTGCCAAAGGAAAATCACTTCAAGAATTGGCGACCATTCAACCACTCGGACCAGATCACGCTTGGATAAAAGAGCAGGTGGACTTGGTTAAGAAAATCAAGCAAGAATTTACAGAAGATATCGTTGCGATTTACAATATTTTTGCTCCTGTGACCTATCTCAAGTGGCTACTAGGGGAAGTATCTGCTGGCGATGACCTTATCGCGGACTTTCTGGTGGAAGATCCTGAAGCCCTTAAGAAGGTGTTGGATGTGATTGCAGAAGATATTGCGAGTCTCAGTCGAGCTGTCATCGAAGAGGCTGGTGCTGACGGAATCTACCTCAGCGTGCAGAGTATCCAAGATCAACGAGTGTCGGCAGCAGATTATCAAGCCGTCATTGCCCCTAGCGAGATAACGGTTCTGGAAGCAGCTAGTGCTGTTGGTGGCGTCACAGTTCTTCATATCTGTGGCTACGAGGGAGCGCGAAATGATATTCACCTTTTTGCAGACTATCCAGCCCAAGTCTTTAACTGGGCTGTAGGACCAGAGGGAATCACTCTCAAGGAAGGTCGTGAGATTTTCAAGGGACGTACGGTTCTTGGAGGATTCGAAAATGGTAAGACAGGCTTGCTGTATACTGGTAGCAAGGATGCCATTCAGGCTGAGGCAAAGAAACTAGTTGCAGAAGCTGGGGAACAGGGCTTGATACTTGGAGCGGATTGTACCATTCCAAGTGATATCGCAGTTGAACGTATCCAGTGGGTGAGAGAAGCGCTTGAAAACTAAAGGAGAAAAAGATGAGTAAAAAAGCATGGATTATCGGTGGTGTAGCAGTTGTTGCAGTAATTGGGGCAACGATTATCGGAAGAAGTTTAGCTGGTGCTCCAGCCAAGGATGGAGAAACGGCTTCGTCTGCTGAAGTTATAACCTTGAAGGTTGCCCATACACAAAACTATGTACCTTATGACTTTGTCAATGAAAAAGGGGAATCAGATGGTTATGAGGTAGCTGTTTTGAAGGCTGTTGATGAGAAGTTGGCAAACTATCAATTTGAATATACGGGCACCAGTGATGACGACCTCTTGATTGGTCTGGAATCAGGCAAGTATGACATCGGAACCAAGGGAGCTTGGTACACAGATGAACGAGCTAAAAAGTTTGTCATTCCATCTGAACCAGTCGGAGCGAGCATCATCGGATTTACTGTCAGAAAAGAAGATGAACAGAAATACAAAACCATTGATGACTTTGCTAAGAATAAAGGGAAATTGGTTCCCATCTCTCCACAGAATGCTCAATGGAATGTTATCACCAGCTACAATGAAAAACATCAGGATGCACCGATTGAGCTAACAGCAGCTGAATCCTTTAAAGTGGCAGATGCCTATGCCTGGGTCTTAGAAGGACGTTATGACGCCTTCTTTGATATCAAACTGTCCTTTGAAAAAGCAGTTACCGCAGAAGATGGCCCTTACCACCAATATGCGGATAAACTCAGCTGGTTCCCATACAAGGGCATTCCAACTTATCCCTTGATTCACCGTGATGAAAAGGGTGAGAAATTCGCTAAAGAATACGAAAAAGCAATCAAAGAGTTGAAAGAAGATGGCACGCTTGCTAAGCTATCTCAGCAATACTTTAAAGAAGATGTCTTTAGTTATGTAGACAAAGACTAGGCCAGAAATTCCAAGACTAGAAAGGGTTTTGCATGGTTTCTTATGATTTTTCCAAGGTCTTTCAGTTTTTACCGACCTTATGGCAGGCACTTCCTATGACCTTGTCCATTCTCTTTTTTACCACTCTTCTTGGGTCCCTTTTTGGAGGTCTCTTGGCCTGGGCACAAGTAGGAGAAGACAAGAGTTTTGCAGCGATTTCCAAAGGCTATATCTTTACCCTTCGTTGTACACCACCGATTGTCTTGCTTTTTCTAGTCTTTTATGGCTTGCCAGAATTTCTGAAATGGTGGCTTGGTTTGGATATCAACAACTGGTCTAAAACTATTTTTGTTCTCCTGACGATGATTCTCTTGTTTGCCGCTATTGTTGCCGAGGTTTTCAAGGCGAGCTATCAAGCTATTCCAAAGGGGCAGACAGAGGCCGGGCTTAGTATTGGTTTGACTCCAAGTCAGACTTTTTGGAGAATCATTTTTCCCCAAGCTTTTCAAGTTGCTCTTCCCAATATAACAACCGCTATTCTCAATCTCATGCGAGATGCTGCCTTGGCTTATACGATTGGTTTCGTTGATGTTATGGGAGCGGGGAATCTCTTGATCAGTCGCAATTTAGGGAACTACTCTCTGGAAACCTATACGGCAGTCGCACTTCTTTACTGGGGGATTGCCCTGGTTATTTCTGGCTTGAGTCGTTTGCTTGAGAAGTCTTTGGAAACAAAAGGGAGGTAAGAAATGGATATAGACTATATTGTAAAGACCTTTCTGGAGACCTTGAAGGGTGTGCCAATCACCTTGATTATCATGATTGTGGCTATGGTCTTAAGTTTTTTACCGGCTCTATTTTTAGCCTTGGGGCAGATTTACAAGGTTCGAGGGGTTAGGAGTTTTTCCTTGGTCTATCTGGCGTTTATCCGAGCGACTCCTCCGATTTTATTGATTCTCTTCTTTTATAGTTTGTTTCCAAGCCTGCTGAATCAATTTCTCAAAAGCATAGGAAGTGACTTTGATATTTTCAAACTTGATCCTCTCTATTATGCCTTTATCATTTATAGTTTGATGACAGTCGGGAGTTTGTCGGAGATTTTGCGTTCAGCTATCTTGACGGTGGACAAGGGACAACTAGAGGCAGCGCATGCGATTGGCTTGACTACGCCCCAGGCCTATCTAAGGATTGTTTTTCCTCAAGCCTTGCGCTCAGCCTTGCCTAACTTAGCCAATCTGGTGATCAATATCGTCAAAGGGACCTCCCTGGTCTTTGTCATGACCATCAAGGACATCACCGCTATTGCTCGTGTAGAAGCGTCCTACGGTTACCAGTATTTTGAGTCTTATTTTGTGATCTTTTTGCAGTATATTTTGATCTGTGGTTTGATTCAGTGGGGCTTCTCCCTATTGGAAAAAGGCTATGTGAAAAAAGAAAAAAGTGCAAAAGCATCTAGCGCGCGTTTTGTATAGGAGGACAGGATGTTACAAGTAGAACATATCGCAAAAACATTTGGAGAGAGGCAGGTGCTGGAGGATGTCAATCTTCAGGTTAACCAAGGGGATGTCGTCGTTATCTTAGGACCATCAGGTTCGGGGAAAACGACCTTTCTCCGTTGTCTCAACCACTTAGAAAAAGCTGACAGTGGCCGTTTGACCTTGGCTGGAAAAACTTATGACTTGGCCAAATTAAGCAAGAAAGACATTCTAGAAATTCGCCAAAAAACAGCCTTTGTTTTCCAACACTACAATCTTTTTGCAAATAAAACTGCTCTGGAAAATATTCTAGAAGGTCTAATCGTCGCTCGTAAAGTTCCCAAGGAAGAAGCGCTCAAACGTGCAGAATCTGCCTTGGAAAAAGTTGGTTTACTAGCCTACAAAGACTACTACCCTTCACAACTATCTGGAGGACAACAACAACGAATAGGAATTGCGCGTGCCATTGCCGTCAAGCCCGAGGTCATTTTGCTAGATGAACCAACATCGGCACTAGACCCTGAGTTAGTTGGAGATGTTTTGGATGTTCTGAAACAGTTGGCGGGAGAAGGTGTGACCATGGTGGTCGTCACGCATGAAATGGGATTTGCTAGGGATGTCGCTAACCACGTTGTTTTCATGGATGGAGGCCGTATCGTAGAGGAGAACAATCCCCACGATTTCTTTAGTCGTCCACAAGAAGAACGAACCAAGCAGTTCCTGGCTCGTATCTTATCAGATGCCACCTATAGTGTAGAATATATGATTTGATAGCTAAGTATATCATAAAAACAACACCCCATGACTAGAAGATTCTTCTGACCATGGGGTGTTTTCTCTATAGGAGGGCTAGGTTATACTCTTCGAAAATCTCTTCAAACTAGGTCAGCTTCGCCTTATCTACAACCTCAAAGCTGTACTTTGAGCAGCCTGTGGCTAGCTTTCTAGTTTACTCTTTGATTTTCATTGAGTATCAGTTCTCTTTCTTGTTTTTTATCAACCATCCAAGTCCGAGAAGGGCAAGGATGCTGAATCCAGCAAGGGCAAGAAGGGATTTGTTCTCAGTACCTGTGTTTGGAAGGACCTTCTGAGAAAGAGTCTCTGTAGCAGTTTCTTGAGAGTCAGGATTTGCTACTAGGTTTTGGGCTTGGTCTTGTTCTGATTCAACTTCCAAGCTAGAAAGATCAAATTCTGGTTTTTCTTCCACAGCTGGAGCGACAATGGCACCACCTTGAGATAAGCGGAGAACGACAGCAGTGAGAGCGTTCAATTTTAAGCCTTTTTCAGTCCATTCGAGGCCTTGAGGTTTAGCGATTCCTACTGGTCCGGCTTGATTTTCATCTGCGAGGACTTCAGCCTTTCTCAAGTGAGCAAAAGCAGTTCCTAGAGTAAATTCACGAGCCTTATCATCTGCATTGACAAAGACTGCGTAGATATCTCCATTTGGAGCAGTGATTTGGTAGCCGATGACCACGTCTTCTTTTTCAACACCGTTTTGGCCTGGGACAGTAATGAGGTGGACGCGCTCTTTGATGTCTTGCAGACTCTTGAGTCGGAAGGCATCTGTCGATTGACGAAGGGCGATCAATCCTTTCATGTAGTTACGGCTCTTGACATTTTCAGGATAAGCTTTGCCATCTGTAGCTTTGGTCCAATCAAACTTGTTGACAGCATCACTAGAGTCGTAAGAGTCATGGATAAAGTAAGGATAGACAAATGGCTTGCCGTCCTTGTCGCGCAACAAGTGAGACTTGTTTGGAACCTTATCTTCAGGAACAGGAGTCTTATAGGCTGGATCAAGGAATTGTTTGGTACGTCCATATTCCTGACCAGAGTGGATAAAGGGAGTTCCTTGAGCGGTCAAGACCATGAGGTTTCCAAGTCGCAAACGACGATGGATTTCAGCATAGTTCTCAGCCTTGCTTGGATCTTTTTTGATAGACTGGGCAATGATGTCAAAGAGGGTCAAGTTATCATGGGCTGCGATATACTGGATAACATCTCCAGGATTGTCAGCCTCAAAGTTAGTTGGTTGGGCAATCAGATTTTTAAAGATGGTATTGATATCGCGTTTGCCACCTGTGATAAAGGCAGGTTGACCTTCGTTTGGATAGCCAGACTTGAGGTTGTTACGGATGTCGTCTGAAAAGACAGCGACAGTATCTGTTTTCTTCATCCAATCTTGGTCAGCAGGTTGTACAGGCGTATTTTCATCACCAGTATAGGTTCTCCAGCCTTCACCTAGCATGATAAGATTTGGATTGAGGGCGCGTGCAGCCTTGTAAGCTTCTTCGATTGAAGCCGCATCGTGGTCACCCATCATATCAAAGCGGAAACCATCTACTTTGTAGGTTTCAACCAGATACTTGATGGAGTCTACCAAGACACGTTTAGACATGTAGTGGGTAGTTCCCAAACGGCCGCCTCCGAAGCTAGTACGTGGAGTTCCGTCTGCATCCATAAAGTGATAGTAGTTTGGCTCAATATCTTCAAAAATATCAACATTTGCAGTATGGTTGTAGACCACGTCCAGGATAGCCCCCATGCCACGTTTGTGGATTTCGTTGATGAGATTTTTGAATTCTGCGATACGTTTTTCTGGATCCTTAGGATCGCTTGAGTACATACCAGTCAAGGAGAAGTAGTTTTGAGGGTCATATCCCCAGTTGTAGTTGCTGTTGCTTGAAGCGTAGGCAGACAAACGTTCATGGTTTTTCAATTCATTGACAAAGTAGTAAGACAAGACTGGAAGAAGCTGGATGTGGGTCACACCCAAGTCTTTGAGATAGTCCAGTTTTTCGATAAAGGCTTCAAAGGTACCAAATGGCTTGGTCAAGTCTTTTGCGATGGCAGGATCCGAAGTGAAGTCACGTACATGAGCTTCATAGATAACGGCATCTTCACGTGATTTGAAGTTACGAATCTTTCCATAGGTCAAGTCTTGCGGACCTAACTTCGCTGGATCGACAAAGGCAGCTTTAGCGACCTTATGAGCGGCATCTGTTTTTGCTAGGTCACTGTTCCAAGCCGCTAATGATTTGGCATAAGGGTCAAGAACGAGGACAGTTTTACCTTGGCGCTCGATTTGGTAGTGGTAGTAGTAGCCAGTGTAGTTGCTGATACCGAGACCAGAGTTTGCATCCAGAGTTTGTTTCCAGGTTCCTTTTTCTCCTTTTTCAAGGGCGACAGTTCCAACTACTTTTTCAGGATCTTTCTTGTCATAGATAACAACGGAAACCTTATCAGCACTTGGAGACCAGAGGGTGAGGTCAACACGCTTGCCATCTTCTTTTAGAGTTGCGCCGAGTGGACCATCGTAACTGTAGGACTCATCCTTGAGGCGCCAGCTTGAACGTGTGGTAAAGCGGTCTGAATTGTAGCTGACAGTGTACGGGTGTTGGGTGTCAGAGAAGTTGCCGATGTAGGTCACTTTTTTACCTGCCTCATCCACTTCCACGTCTGTGATAGTTACTTTATTCCCTTGGTAATCAGTGATGCTGGAGTGTTTGAGGATATCGTCTTTCTTAGCTCCAACGAGGGTAGAAAAACTGCTTTCGATACGAGATTTAGCCACGTGTTGGGCACCAGTCATGCGGATATCGTGTACATAGTAGGGGTTGGTGTAGATGGTTTCGTCATCATCTTTGAGGAAAATCTGACTGTGATTTTTTAGATCAGTGAATTTATAATCTTCTTTTCTGATTTTCACATCATCGCCTTTCTTGCTTTCGTCTAGTAATAAAAATCCAAATTCTCTTGCAGCTTCATTGAGTGGGATATCAATGTAGCGTCCATATTTTCCAGTTGCGGTAAAGTCAGTACCGTCAGGCCATTCTCCACTGCTTGGGTTTTTGACATCGCCCCAATACCAAAGAGATTTTTTGTCATAGTTGCCATCTGTGCGGTAATAGTTGACACGGACAGTTCCTGCTGGTTGAGGGCGGTAGTTGTGTACCTTGTAGTTTTCATCTAGCCAGGCCTCATTCATTTTTGGAGAGAGGCGCTCTACAGAACGGTCCCCTGTCAGGTTATCCCCCTTGGTATTGTTGATGAGGAAGCTGACTTTCTTGGCTTGCTCATTTTTGAGTTTGACATCTAGGTAATAGCCGTAGTCATCTTGCTTGGCATCCTTGAAGGACTTGGCTCCATTGGGCCAGTTTTCAGACGGCTTTTCAACATCGTCCCAAGTCCAAAGACCTTGAGAATCTTTGTTTTCTTCAGGGAGTTTTTTTACATGGATGCGGAAGTGGTTGTCTGCGATGGGTTCTTCAGAGGATGTGTCAGCTTGTGGTTTTTGTTCTGAAGTTGGCGTTGCAGTGCTGTTATCTACTTTCTCTTCCTTGCTGTTAGCCTGGCTTGTAGTAGCATCTTCTGTTTTGGGTGTTTCTGGCGCTGTAGTAGTTTCCCTAGCTGGAGCTTCTTTTTTAGAATCAAGGGAAGCGTTTGCATTCTTTTGTTCAGAAATAGGCGTTTCCGTTTGAGTTTGACTCGTTTCAGTATCAGTAGGGGCCTTGGTCACAGCGCTGGTATTTTCCTGAGTTTGAGGCAGGTTTTCGTTAGCCGAAATAGTTGGCATTGCAGCAGAAAGCAGGATAATGCTGGCACCAATAAGGACAGAACCAGTTCCGTTCTTCAAGGAACGGATACCGTAAATCATTTTTTTCTCAGTTTGAGATGGGATCTTTTTCATCACAATTCTCCTTGTGTAGTTGTTCCCTATCAGTATAGCACGAGGTAAACATTAGTGCAAGCGTTTTCCTAACTTTTAAGAGAAAATATAATGCTTCATTCTCTTGAAATTTTAAAATAATATATAGGAAAAGATTGTTTGAAAAATGGTAAAAAAACCTTGAAAAATCTTGGCCAATAAGGTATAATATGAGTAATCATTTGTCGTAGGTTTTGTCTGAAATATTGTCCAGACAGGGCTCACAGCAGTTAAATCTTCTGAAAAAGTCAGATTTAGCTGCTCTTTTTGTGCTTTTTTTCAGGTTTTTGAGTTCTTGTAACAAAGATTTAAAGATTCTGAAAATTCATCAAAGGGACACGGTGATAGGGGTTTTACAACCATATGACGATTAGAAAAGCCTGATTGACAAGGCTTGGAATTTATTTACAAAGGAGAATCATCTTGGCAGGACATGACGTTCAATACGGGAAACATCGTACCCGTCGTAGTTTTTCAAGAATCAAAGAAGTTCTTGACTTACCAAATTTGATTGAAATTCAAACGGATTCATTCAAAGATTTCCTAGATCACGGTCTGAAGGAAGTATTTGAAGATGTATTGCCAATTTCAAACTTCACAGACACAATGGAGTTGGAATTTGTTGGCTATGAAATCAAGGAACCAAAATACACGCTAGAAGAAGCTCGTATCCACGATGCTAGCTACTCAGCACCAATTTTTGTGACCTTCCGCTTGATCAATAAAGAAACAGGCGAAATCAAGACCCAAGAAGTCTTCTTTGGTGATTTCCCAATCATGACCGAAATGGGTACTTTCATCATCAATGGTGGTGAACGTATTATCGTTTCTCAGTTGGTCCGTTCTCCGGGTGTTTACTTTAATGACAAAGTAGACAAGAACGGTAAAGTTGGCTACGGTTCTACTGTTATCCCTAACCGTGGAGCTTGGTTGGAACTTGAAAGCGACTCAAAAGACATCGCTTATACTCGTATCGACCGTACTCGTAAGATTCCATTTACGACCTTGGTTCGTGCGCTTGGTTTCTCAGGTGATGACGAAATCTTTGATATCTTTGGTGATAGCGAATTGGTTCGCAACACCGTTGAAAAAGATATTCACAAGAATCCAATGGACTCTCGTACAGACGAAGCTTTGAAAGAAATCTACGAACGCCTTCGTCCAGGTGAGCCCAAGACTGCTGAAAGCTCACGTAGCTTGCTTGTAGCTCGTTTCTTTGACCCACGTCGCTATGACTTGGCAGCAGTTGGTCGTTACAAGATCAATAAAAAACTCAATGTTAAAACACGCTTGCTCAACCAAACCATTGCGGAGCCATTGGTAGACCCTGAAACTGGTGAAATCTTGGTAGAAGCTGGTACCGTTATGACTCGTAGCGTGATTGAAAGTATCGAGAGTCACTTGGATGGCGACTTGAACAAGATTGTTTATATTCCAAACGATGCAGCTGTTCTGACAGAACCAGTTGTGCTTCAAAAATTCAAGGTTGTTGCCCCAACAGACCCAGACCGTGTTGTAACCATCATCGGAAATGCCAATCCAGACGACAAGGTTCGTGTTGTAACTCCTGCGGATATCCTTGCAGAGATGAGCTACTTCCTCAACTTGGCTGAAGGTATCGGACGTGTGGATGATATCGACCACCTTGGAAACCGTCGTATTCGTGCGGTTGGTGAATTGCTTGCTAACCAAGTACGTCTTGGACTTTCTCGTATGGAACGTAATGTCCGTGAACGTATGTCTGTTCAGGACAATGAAGTTTTAACACCACAACAAATCATCAACATCCGTCCTGTAACAGCTGCGGTTAAAGAATTCTTTGGTTCATCACAGTTGTCACAGTTCATGGACCAACACAACCCGCTTTCTGAGTTGTCTCACAAACGCCGTTTGTCAGCCTTGGGACCTGGTGGTTTGACTCGTGACCGTGCTGGATATGAAGTTCGTGACGTGCACTACACTCACTATGGTCGTATGTGTCCAATCGAGACACCTGAAGGACCTAACATCGGTTTGATTAATAACTTGTCATCTTACGGGCACTTGAATAAGTATGGATTTGTTCAAACACCATACCGTAAGGTTGACCGTGAAACAGGTGTTGTGACCAATGAAATCGTTTGGTTGACAGCCGATGAAGAAGATGAATTTACTGTAGCGCAGGCTAACTCTCGTCTTAACGAGGACGGTACTTTTGCTGAGAAAGTTGTCATGGGACGTCACCAAGGGGTCAACCAAGAATATCCAGCAGAAGTGGTTGACTACATGGACGTGTCACCAAAACAGGTAGTTGCCGTTGCGACTGCATGTATTCCTTTCTTGGAAAACGATGACTCCAACCGTGCTCTCATGGGTGCCAACATGCAACGTCAGGCTGTGCCTTTGATTGATCCAAAAGCACCTTACGTTGGTACTGGTATGGAATACCAAGCAGCTCATGACTCTGGTGCTGCTGTTATTGCTCAGTATGATGGTAAAGTTACATACGCAGATGCTGACAAGGTAGAAGTACGCCGCGAAGATGGTTCATTGGACGTTTACCACATCCAAAAATTCCGTCGTTCAAACTCAGGTACTGCTTACAACCAACGCACGCTTGTTAAAGTTGGCGATGTCGTCGAAAAAGGCGACTTTATCGCTGACGGACCTTCTATGGAAAAAGGGGAAATGGCGCTTGGACAAAACCCAATCGTTGCCTACATGACATGGGAAGGTTACAACTTCGAGGATGCCGTTATCATGAGCGAACGCTTGGTCAAAGACGATGTCTACACATCTGTCCACCTCGAAGAATATGAATCAGAAACGCGCGATACAAAGCTTGGGCCTGAAGAAATTACTCGTGAAATTCCAAACGTTGGGGAAGATGCTCTTAAAGACCTTGACGAAATGGGTATTATCCGTATCGGTGCTGAGGTTAAAGAAGGAGATATCCTTGTAGGTAAAGTCACACCTAAGGGTGAGAAAGACCTTTCAGCTGAAGAACGTCTCTTGCACGCTATCTTCGGAGATAAGTCTCGTGAAGTGCGTGACACTTCTCTTCGTGTACCTCACGGTGCCGATGGTGTCGTTCGTGATGTTAAGATCTTTACACGTGCAAATGGTGATGAGTTGCAATCAGGTGTTAACATGCTGGTTCGCGTCTACATCGCTCAAAAACGTAAGATCAAGGTCGGAGATAAGATGGCCGGACGTCACGGAAACAAAGGGGTTGTCTCTCGTATCGTTCCTGTAGAAGACATGCCTTACCTTCCAGACGGAACTCCAGTCGATATCATGTTGAACCCACTTGGGGTGCCATCACGTATGAATATCGGTCAGGTTATGGAACTCCACCTTGGTATGGCAGCCCGTACTCTTGGTATCCACATCGCAACACCAGTCTTTGACGGAGCAAGTTCGGAAGACCTTTGGTCAACTGTTAAAGAAGCAGGTATGGACAGCGATGCTAAGACAATCCTTTACGATGGACGTACTGGTGAGCCATTTGACAACCGTGTATCAGTTGGTGTTATGTACATGATCAAACTCCACCACATGGTTGATGATAAATTGCACGCTCGTTCAGTCGGACCATACTCAACCGTTACCCAACAACCACTCGGAGGTAAAGCTCAGTTTGGTGGACAACGTTTCGGTGAGATGGAGGTTTGGGCTCTTGAAGCCTACGGTGCGTCAAATGTCCTTCAAGAAATCTTGACCTACAAGTCTGACGATATCAACGGACGTTTGAAAGCTTATGAAGCCATTACAAAAGGAAAACCAATTCCAAAACCAGGTGTTCCAGAATCCTTCCGAGTTCTTGTGAAAGAATTGCAATCTCTTGGTCTTGACATGCGTGTCCTTGATGAAGATGACCAAGAAGTGGAACTTCGCGACTTGGATGAAGGAATGGACGAAGATGTCATCCACGTAGATGACCTTGAAAAAGCCCGCGAAAAAGCAGCCCAAGAGGCGAAAGCAGCCTTTGAAGCTGAAGAAGCTGAGAAAGCAACAAAAGCGGAAGCAACAGAAGAAGCTGCTGAACAAGAATAAGCAGTTCACTTAGAATAGAAAGGGAAGAAATAGTGGTTGATGTAAATCGTTTTAAAAGTATGCAAATCACCCTAGCTTCTCCAAGCAAAGTCCGTTCATGGTCTTATGGAGAAGTCAAAAAACCTGAAACAATCAATTACCGTACGTTGAAACCAGAACGTGAAGGACTCTTTGATGAAGTCATCTTTGGTCCTACAAAAGACTGGGAATGTGCTTGTGGTAAGTACAAACGCATTCGTTACAGAGGGATTGTTTGTGACCGCTGTGGGGTTGAAGTAACGCGTACAAAAGTTCGTCGTGAGCGTATGGGGCACATCGAGTTGAAAGCTCCTGTATCTCACATCTGGTATTTCAAGGGGATTCCAAGCCGTATGGGCTTGACCCTTGATATGAGCCCTCGTGCCCTCGAGGAAGTTATCTACTTTGCGGCTTACGTGGTAATTGATCCTAAGGATACACCGCTTGAGCACAAGTCTATCATGACAGAGCGCGAATACCGTGAGCGCTTGCGTGAGTATGGCTATGGATCATTCGTTGCCAAAATGGGTGCCGAAGCCATCCAAGACCTTTTGAAACAAGTAGATCTTGAAAAAGAAATTGCTGAACTCAAAGAAGAGTTGAAAACAGCTACTGGACAAAAACGTGTCAAAGCCATCCGCCGTTTGGATGTTTTGGATGCCTTTTACAAGTCTGGAAATAAACCTGAATGGATGATTCTCAACATCCTTCCGGTTATTCCACCAGATCTTCGTCCAATGTTGCAGTTGGATGGTGGCCGATTTGCCTCATCTGACTTGAACGACCTTTACCGCCGTGTTATCAACCGTAACAATCGTTTGGCTCGTTTGCTTGAGTTGAATGCACCAGGTATCATCGTTCAAAATGAGAAGCGTATGCTTCAAGAAGCGGTTGACGCTTTGATTGACAACGGTCGTCGTGGTCGTCCGATTACAGGACCAGGTAGCCGTCCACTGAAATCATTGAGCCACATGCTTAAAGGGAAACAAGGGCGCTTCCGTCAAAACTTGCTCGGTAAACGTGTTGACTTCTCAGGACGTTCCGTTATCGCCGTTGGTCCAACTCTTAAGATGTACCAATGTGGTGTGCCACGTGAAATGGCGATTGAGCTTTTTAAACCATTTGTGATGCGTGAAATCGTTGCGCGCGACATCGTGCAGAACGTCAAAGCGGCTAAACGCTTGGTGGAACGTGGAGACGAACGTATCTGGGATATTCTTGAAGAAGTAATCAAAGAACACCCAGTACTTTTGAACCGCGCACCGACCCTTCACCGTTTGGGTATCCAAGCCTTCGAGCCAGTCTTGATTGACGGTAAGGCCCTTCGCTTGCACCCACTTGTCTGTGAAGCCTACAATGCCGACTTTGACGGTGACCAAATGGCCATCCACGTACCGCTTTCAGAAGAAGCTCAAGCAGAAGCTCGTATCTTGATGTTGGCTGCTGAGCATATCTTGAACCCGAAAGATGGTAAACCAGTTGTTACTCCATCTCAGGACATGGTTTTGGGTAACTACTACTTGACCATGGAAGAAGCTGGTCGTGAAGGGGAAGGAATGGTCTTCAAAGACCGTGACGAAGCGGTTATGGCTTACCGTAATGGTTATGTTCACCTCCACTCACGTGTTGGTATTGCAACAGACAGCCTTAACAAACCATGGACAGAAGAGCAAAAACACAAGGTCTTGCTGACAACGGTTGGTAAAATCCTCTTCAACGACATCATGCCAGAGGGTCTGCCTTACTTGCAAGAACCAACAAATGCCAACTTAACAGAAGGTGTTCCAGCTAAATACTTCTTGCCACTAGGTGGAGATATCAAGGAAGCTATTCGCAATCTTGAACTCAACCCTCCATTCAAGAAGAAAAATCTTGGGAATATCATCGCTGAAATCTTCAAACGTTTCCGTACGACAGAAACTTCTGCCCTACTTGACCGCATGAAGAATCTCGGATACCACCACTCAACTCTTGCAGGTTTGACAGTGGGTATTGCCGATATCCCAGTTGTTGAAGACAAGGCTGAAATCATCGAAGAATCACACAAACGTGTAGAACAAATCACCAAACAATTCCGTCGTGGTATGATCACAGACGACGAGCGCTACAACGCTGTTACAGCTGAATGGCGTGCAGCCCGTGAAAAATTGGAGAAACGTTTGGTTGCCAACCAAGATCCTAAGAACCCAATCGTTATGATGATGGACTCTGGAGCCCGTGGTAACATCTCAAACTTCTCACAGCTTGCCGGTATGCGTGGTCTGATGGCCGCTCCGAACGGACGTATCATGGAATTGCCAATCCTTTCAAACTTCCGCGAAGGTTTGTCAGTACTCGAAATGTTCTTCTCAACTCACGGTGCCCGTAAAGGTATGACCGATACGGCCCTTAAGACAGCCGACTCAGGTTACTTGACTCGTCGTTTGGTTGACGTTGCCCAAGACGTTATCATCCGTGAGGACGACTGTGGAACAGACCGTGGTCTCTTGATCCGTTCTATCGCAGAAGGAAAAGAGATGATCGAGTCTCTCGAAGAGCGTCTCAATGGTCGTTACACTAAGAAAACTGTTAAACATCCAGAAACTGGTGCAGTGATCATCGGTCCAAATGAGTTGATTACAGAAGACAAGGCGCGTGAAATTGTCAATGCTGGTGTGGAAGAAGTTACTATCCGCTCCGTATTTACATGTAACACTCGTCATGGAGTCTGCCGTCACTGTTACGGTATCAACTTGGCGACTGGTGATGCGGTTGAAGTTGGTGAAGCAGTTGGTACAATTGCTGCCCAATCTATCGGGGAACCTGGTACACAGCTTACAATGCGTACCTTCCACACGGGTGGGGTTGCCTCAAATACCGATATCACTCAGGGTCTTCCTCGTGTCCAAGAAATCTTTGAAGCCCGCAATCCTAAAGGGGAAGCGGTCATCACAGAAGTCAAAGGACAAGTTACAGCTATCGAAGAAGACGCGTCAACTCGTACCAAGAAAGTCTTTGTTAAGGGTGAAACTGGCGAAGGTGAGTACGTGGTTCCATTTACAGCACGCATGCGTGTCGAAGTTGGAGACCAAGTCTCTCGCGGTGCAGCATTGACAGAAGGTTCTATCCAACCAAAACGTCTCCTTGCTGTTCGTGATGTCTTGTCAGTTGAAACTTACCTTCTCGGTGAAGTACAAAAAGTTTACCGTAGCCAAGGGGTAGAAATCGGTGACAAACACATCGAGGTAATGGTTCGTCAAATGATCCGTAAAGTTCGTGTCATGGATCCAGGTGACACAGACCTTCTTATGGGTACTCTCATGGACATCAACGACTTTACAGATGCCAACAAGGATGTTCTTATCGCAGGTGGAGTTCCAGCGACTGGTCGCCCAGTTCTTATGGGGATCACCAAAGCCTCACTTGAAACAAATAGTTTCTTGTCAGCGGCTTCCTTCCAGGAAACAACTCGTGTCCTTACAGATGCAGCCATCCGTGGTAAGAAAGATCATCTCCTTGGACTCAAGGAAAATGTTATCATTGGTAAGATCATCCCAGCTGGTACTGGTATGGCTCGCTACCGTAACCTTGAACCACAAGCTATCAATGAAGCAGAATATCTGGCTCCAGAACAAGAAGAGGCAGAACTTGCTCCTGTAGAGGAAGTTGTGGAAATCCAAGTTGAAGAAACAGTAGAATAAAAGCAAACAAGAGAACCTTTGGGTTCTCTTTGTTTTATTTCAGAAAAATTTTCCCACTTTTTCATAAAGTATGGTAGAATAGAAGAACTAAAATGCCAAGGAGGTGTCCGTATGGAACAAACATTCTTTATCATTAAGCCAGATGGTGTGAAAAGAGGGCTGGTTGGTCAGGTTCTGAAAAGAATTGAGGAGCGTGGTTTCAAAATCGAAAAATTAGAGTTGCGTTCAGCAGTTTCAGAAGATTTGATTGACCAGCACTATCAAGACTTGGTTGAAAAAAGTTTTTATCCTCCTATCCGTCAGTTTATGACTTCAGGACCAGTAGTGGTGGGCATTCTATCAGGTCCGAAAGTGATTGAAACTTGGCGAACCATGATGGGGGCTACTCGTCCAGAAGAAGCTCTGCCAGGAACTATCCGAGGAGATTTTGCCAAGGCTGCAGGAGACAATCAAGCCATTCAAAATGTAGTTCACGGCTCCGATTCGGAAGCTTCTGCAAAACGTGAAATTGCTCTCTGGTTTAAGGATTAGACTGGTAAAAGAACAGTTCTGTGCACAACAGAGCTGTTTTTTGGTCAGTTGAGCACAAAAAATGGACACTTGAGGCGGAAACTATCATTTCAAACTCCTCACAAGGTATAATCCCATATAGGGAGGGAGAAGAAATGGTAAAATCAATTCGCCTATTGTTGTTGATTGCAGTCATCCAGATTAGTTTTAGTAGTTGCCTATTATGGAAAGAATCCTTTTTATCTTTAAAACAGACCAATGCTTATTTTTTGATTTTGATAGTAGGAATTTCTGTTTTGTGCGCTGGGATAAATTATTTCCATACAGCAGACCAGTCTAGACATAGTATTTTGCATGTTCAAAAGAAAGTGAGTCTTGTTTATTGCCTCCTTTTAGTAGTCAATCTTCTGGCAACCTGTCTGGTTCTCTCAGAAAGCATCCAAACCACTAGCAAATTGCAGCAGGAATTGGTTGACCTCTTTTTACCCTCCTTCTTTTTCTTGCTAGGAGTAGATCTATTGATTTTCTTACCTTTTGATAAAATTTTTCGCGATATAGAAAATCACCTAAATAAAAAGAAAACAGTCGTCATTTCCGTTCTAGCTACGATGGTTTTCTTGAGGAATCCCTTAGTGATTTCCTCGATTCTCCTTTATATCAGTGTCGGTTTTCTATGTGCACGTTTCCTTTTTCCCAAATGTATCCAAAGGGAAATCTCCTTTTATGGACACCTGATTCGGGATATCCTGTTTGTTTTTTCAATAGTTGTATTCTTTTAAGTGGAGGAGAATTTTTCAAAATTGTTATAGTAAGTCCATAAAGAAAATTCACACAAAAGAAAACTTTTTGGTATAATAGTAGCATGCACACAAAAAATGAAGAAGAGCTTCTAGCTCTCGGAGAAAGATTAGGCCATTTACTCCAAAAAGACGATGTTCTAATCTTGACTGGAGAGTTGGGTGCGGGTAAAACAACCTTTACAAAGGGCCTTGCCAAGGGCTTGGATATCCGTCAGATGATTAAAAGTCCGACCTATACCATTGTCAGAGAGTACGAAGGGCGTTTGCCACTTTACCACTTGGATGTCTACCGTATCGAAGGTGATGCTGATTCTATTGACTTGGATGAGTTTCTCTTTGGTGGTGGTGTGACTGTTATCGAGTGGGGGCATCTTTTGGGTGAGGATTTACCAGATTCCTACTTGGAGTTGGAAATTTTGAAAGAAGCCGATGGCCGTTGCCTTCAATTTATAGCTCATGGTTCTCGGGCTGAACAACTCATCAAGGAGCTTCAAGATGGAGTATGAGTTGTGTATTCGTGAGGCTGAGATCCAAGATGCTTCAGCTTTGGTTGCATTTTTAAATCAAGTCGGTCGAGAGACAGACTACACTAGCTTGGATGAACATGGCATAGGGATGACTGCGTCTGAAATGGCTCTTTTTATCGAAAAACAAGCTTCTTCAGAAAATCAAATTACTCTTCTCGCCTTACTGAATAATGAGATTGCAGGTGTTTTGAATATCACTGCTGATCAGCGTGTAAGGGTTCGGCATATTGGAGATGTTTTTTTGGCGATTCAAAAGAAATTTTGGAACCAAGGTTTGGCTACCATACTTCTAGAAGAAGGTATTGAGTGGGCTAAAGCCAGTGCTGTTTTGCGTCGCTTACAACTTAGTGTGCAAAAACGAAATGAGGCCGCTATCCACCTCTATTCAAAAATGGGATTTATCACAGAAGGCTTGCAAGAAAGAGGAGCCTATTTAGCAGAAGGGACATTTTTAGATGTTTGCCTTATGGGCAGACTGATAGATGAATAACGAGATGATCAAAAAATTAATTGGAATGGTGCTAGCCTTTCTAGCAGTAACAGTTGTAGGTGTAGCGGTTTATGGTTACACCATTTTCCAACAAGGAACAGCAACCTTGAGTGAAAAGACTTATAAAAAGATTGGTGAAGAAACCAATGTTATCGAGGCGACTGAGCCTCTGACCATCCTCTTGATGGGGGTAGATACGGGAAATGTGGAACGTACAGATCCATGGGTGGGGAATAGTGATTCCATGATTCTCCTGACCGTTAATCCGAAGACCAAGAAAACCACTATGATGAGTTTGGAACGGGATATTTTAACCAAGATTGACCTTGGAGACGGCCAAGTTCAGGAAGCCAAACTCAATGCTGCCTATGCCAATGGCGGTGCGGAACTGGCGATTTCTACTATTCAAAAGATGATGAATATCCATATAGACCGCTATGTCATGGTCAATATGCAAGGTCTTCAACAATTAGTGGATGCAGTTGGGGGAATCACCGTCAACAATACACTTGGTTTCCCGATTTCGATTGCTGACCAAGAAGAGTTTAATAAGATTTCCATTGGTGTTGGAGAACAAACCTTGAATGGTGAGGAAGCCCTGGTGTATTCACGGATGCGTTACCAAGACCCAGAAGGAGACTATGGTCGTCAAAAACGTCAACGGGAAGTTATTCAAAAGATCGTTGAGAAGGTTTTGAGCCTAAACAGTGTGAGCCACTATCAAGGCATTCTCAAAGCTTTGAGCAACAATATGCAGACCAACGTCGATCTTTCAGCCAAGAGCATTCCACAATTGCTCGGCTATCAAGATTCCTTCAAGAATATTGAAACGCATCAATTGCGTGGGGAAGATGCTGAGTTGCAGGGGATTTCTTATCAAATCGTTACCTCAGAACATATGCTCGAAATGCAAAATCTTTTACGTCGTTCACTAGGTAAAGAGGAAGTGACTGAGTTGGAAACCAATGTTGTTCTTTACGAGACGGCATTTGGTCGACCTGCACCTTCATCAAGTACTAGTGCTTCAAGCGAAGAAACAGAATAAAAAAGATTAAATCGTAGGAAACTTCCTGCGATTTTTTCAAAAAGAATCCGAATAGATAGGTAGGAGGAAAAATGAAAGCAGAAATTATTGCTGTAGGAACGGAAATTTTGACAGGGCAGATTGTCAATACCAATGCTCAGTTTTTATCAGAGAAACTAGCCGAAATCGGGGTAGACGTCTACTTCCAAACAGCTGTTGGGGATAATGAAGCTCGTCTTTTGTCCTTGCTTGAGATTGCGAGTTTGCGTAGCAGTTTAGTCATTTTGACAGGAGGCTTGGGACCAACTGAGGATGATTTGACCAAACAAACGTTGGCAAAATTTTTGGGAAAAAATCTAGTGTTTGATCCTCAAGCACAAGAGAAATTGGATATTTTCTTTGCTCATAGACCTGACTATGCTCGTACACCGAATAATGAGCGCCAAGCCCAAATTGTGGAAGGGGCAACTCCATTGCCAAATGAGACAGGCTTAGCAGTAGGAGGGGTGTCAGAAGTGGATGGTGTGACCTACGTGGTCCTCCCAGGACCACCTAATGAATTGAAACCCATGGTCTTAAACCAACTCTTACCCAAGTTAATGACTGGTGCTAAGCTCTATTCACGAGTGCTTCGTTTCTTTGGGATTGGGGAGAGCCAGTTGGTGACTATTTTGGCGGACTTGATTGACCAGCAAACGGATCCGACCTTGGCTCCTTATGCCAAAACGGGAGAGGTGACCTTGCGCTTGTCTACAAAAGCAGTCAGTCAAGAAAAGGCTGATCAAGCCTTGGACATCTTGGAGAACCAAATTTTGAATCGCCAGACTTTCGAGGGACATTCACTGAGAGATATCTGTTATGGATATGGAGAAGAAACCAGCCTAGCAAGTGTCGTTGTAGAAGAACTTAAGAAGAGACAGAAAAGCATTACTGCAGCAGAGAGTTTGACGGCAGGCCTCTTTCAGGCTACTTTAGCAGACTTTTCAGGTGTTTCAGCTGTCTTTAATGGAGGGTTTGTCACCTACAGCCTAGAGGAAAAGTCCAAGATGCTGGATATTTCCGAGCAAGAACTGAAAGAACACGGGGTCGTTTCAGAGTTTACCGCTCGAAAAATGGCAGAGCAGGCACGGTTCAAGACTCAGTCTGACTACGGAGTTAGTTTGACGGGTGTGGCAGGACCAGATAGCATAGAGGGGCATCCAGCTGGAACCGTCTTTATCGGCTTGGCACATGCAAAAGGAACAGAAGTTATCAAGGCGAATATCGCAGGACGGAGCCGTGCAGATGTTCGTCATATTGCGGTAATGCATGCCTTTAACCTAGTTCGCAAGGCTTTATTAAGTGACTAAATTTTGGTATAATAAAAGATAGGTCTAAGGACCAGTAGAATATAGGAGAACAAAATGGCGAAAAAACCAACAAAAAAATTAGATGAAATCGGAAAAAAATTTGGAGCTGATCGTGAAAAAGCCTTGAACGATGCGCTTAAATTGATTGAGAAAGATTTCGGTAAAGGCTCAATCATGCGTTTGGGGGAGCGTGCAGAGCAAAAAGTTCAAGTGATGAGCTCAGGCTCCTTGGCTCTAGACATTGCTCTTGGTTCAGGTGGTTATCCTAAGGGACGTATCATCGAAATCTATGGACCAGAATCATCTGGTAAAACAACAGTTGCCCTTCACGCTGTTGCGCAAGCTCAAAAAGAAGGCGGTATCGCTGCCTTTATCGACGCGGAACATGCCCTTGATCCAGCCTATGCAGCAGCCCTTGGTGTGAATATTGACGAATTGCTCTTATCACAACCAGACTCAGGTGAGCAAGGTCTTGAAATTGCAGGGAAATTGATTGACTCAGGTGCAGTTGACCTAGTCGTTATCGACTCAGTTGCGGCCCTTGTGCCTCGTGCAGAAATCGATGGGGACATTGGAGACAGCCACGTTGGTTTGCAGGCTCGTATGATGAGTCAGGCCATGCGTAAACTTGGTGCTTCAATCAATAAGACCAAAACAATTGCTATCTTTATCAACCAATTGCGTGAAAAAGTTGGGGTCATGTTTGGAAATCCTGAAACAACTCCTGGTGGACGTGCTTTGAAATTCTACGCTTCAGTCCGTTTGGATGTTCGTGGAAGCACGCAAATCAAGGGAACTGGTGACCAAAAAGATACCAATGTCGGTAAGGAAACTAAGATCAAGGTCGTGAAAAACAAGGTAGCTCCACCATTTAAGGAAGCCTTTGTTGAAATCATGTACGGAGAAGGGATTTCTAAGACTGGTGAGCTCTTGAAGATCGCAAGTGATCTCGATATTATCCAAAAAGCGGGAGCATGGTACTCTTACAAGGGTGAAAAAATCGGACAAGGATCTGAAAATGCTAAGAAATACTTGGCAGATCATCCGGAAATTTTTGATGCCATTGACCACCAAGTCCGTGTTCAATATGGCTTGATTGAAGATGAAGAAGCTTCTGATCATAGTCCAGTAGCGGAGGCGACTTCTAACCAAGAAGTAACACTTGACCTTGGCGATGATCTTGGAATTGAAATTGAAGAATAAAAATAAAAGTAGCAGAAAATCTGCTACTTTTTTATCTAACTCAAACGAACTAATGATCACTAAAGCGTCTGTATTCGATATGAAAGTCAAAGTAATGTTCATCTTGCAACTTCTGGAAGATGTCACGATAGGCTTCTTCGTCAAAGTGATCGCCACGATAGAGGATTTCAAAACTCAAACCATCGTACTCAAGGAAAGCGTTGGCTGTTTTAAAGCTATTTTGTCGATAGAAGTCCATTCTAGCCTTCCTTTGCTCCAAGTTATCGCATTCTTCATCTAATCGCTCGACTTCAAGCAACATGGTTCGCTGGTAAAACTCAATCAGCTTTTCGATAATTTCCTTTCCGTACCCATGGCTTCTCAGGTGGGGCATGATGGCAAAAAAGCTGATATAAAAGGCTTTTTGATTGGAGATGGCAAAAGCAAAACCAACAAACTCTTCTTGGTTATAAAAGGCAAAGAAGTGGGCGTCATCTCGGTTCTGGTAGCGTAAAAATTCGGATAAAGGCACGCGTTCCTCTTCGGGGAAGGCTTCAGTATTTAATTTTTCAACTTTTTCAAGATGCGGAAATGCATCGGTTATTAATTGACTGGTCAAACTCATAAATGACCTCCTTTTCTTGATTATAGCAAATTGTCTCTCGGTAGGCAATTGATTTCAAGCAATCCTTGTCGCTCCTCTAGAAAGCTGATATAATAGGTTTATGAATAAGAAAAGAAAAGTGGATTTGGTCAATGGCCCAATCCTTCCTTCGCTTTTAAGCTTTGCCTTTCCCATCTTGCTGTCTAATATCTTTCAACAGCTTTATAATACAGCTGACGTCTTGATTGTTGGGCGATTTCTTGGCCAAGAATCCTTGGCAGCAGTAGGAGCAACAACGGCCATTTTTGACTTGATTATAGGCTTTACGCTTGGTGTTGGAAATGGCATGGGGATCGTCATTGCCCGCTATTATGGGGCTCGTAATTTCACCAAAATCAAGGAAGCGGTTGCTGCAACCTGGATTTTAGGAGGACTTCTAAGTATTATAGTTATGCTGATGGGTTTTGTCGGTCTATATCCACTCTTGCAATATTTAGATACCCCTGCAGAAATCCTTCCCCAATCCTATCAATATATTTCTATGATTGTGACCTGTGTAGGCGTCAGCTTTGCCTATAATCTCTTTGCAGGGCTCTTGCGGTCTATTGGAGACAGTCTCGCGGCTCTTGGCTTCCTGATTTTTTCTGCTTTGGTTAATGTGGTCCTAGATTTGTATTTTATTACGCAACTGCAACTGGGAGTTCAATCTGCGGGACTTGCTACCATTATCTCACAAGGGTTATCAGCGGTTCTTTGCTTTTATTATATCCGCAAGAGCGTTCCAGAACTCTTGCCACAGTTTAAGCATTTCAAATGGAACAAGAGCTTGTACGCGGATCTTTTGGAGCAAGGTTTGGCCATGGGTTTGATGAGTTCCATTGTGTCTATCGGTAGTGTGATTTTACAATCTTCGGTTAATACCTTTGGAGCTGTGATTATTAGTGCCCAGACGGCAGCTCGACGCATTATGGCTTTTGCTCTCCTTCCGATGACGGCTATTTCTTCTGCTATGACGACCTTTGCCTCTCAAAATCTCGGGGCCAAGCGACCAGACCGCATTGTTCAAGGTCTTCGAATCGGCAGTCGCCTGAGCATGTCCTGGGCAGGTTTTATTTGTATTTTCCTCTTTTTTGCCAGTCCTAGCTTGGTTTCCTTCTTGGCCAGTTCGACGGATGGATACTTGGTAGAAAATGGTAGCCTCTACCTGCAAATCAGTTCAGTCTTTTATCCGATTTTGAGCCTTTTGCTGATTTATCGCAATTGCTTGCAGGGATTGGGTCAGAAAGTCCTCCCTCTAGTTTCTAGCTTTATAGAACTAATCGGGAAAATCGTTTTTGTGGTTTTGATTATCCCTTGGGCGGGCTATAGGGGAGTCATCCTCTGTGAACCTCTTATCTGGGTTGCCATGACCACCCAACTGTACTTCTCGCTTTTCCGTCACCCCTTGATAAAAGAAGGCAAGGAAATCTTGGTAGTTAAAGGACAATCCTAGCTGGATTTGCTGAATAAAATCCATTTCCTCTAGTGAAAATCGAAAAAACTTGTGTTATAATAAGAAAGATTAAAATGTGAAAAAAGGAGATTCCTAATGGGACGTAAATGGGCCAATATCGTAGCCAAGAAAACGGCTAAAGATGGAGCTAACTCTAAAGTATATGCAAAATTTGGTGTAGAGATCTATGTAGCAGCAAAAAAAGGTGATCCAGACCCAGAATCAAACACTGCTTTAAAATTCGTTATCGACCGTGCGAAACAAGCCCAAGTGCCGAAACACGTTATCGATAAAGCGATTGATAAAGCAAAAGGAAACACAGACGAAACCTTTACAGAAGGACGTTACGAAGGATTTGGACCAAATGGTTCTATGTTGATTGTGGATACCTTGACTTCAAACGTCAACCGTACCGCAGCCAATGTCCGTGCTGCCTTTGGTAAAAACGGCGGAAACATGGGTGCTTCAGGTTCGGTTTCATATCTCTTTGACAACAAGGGTGTTATCGTATTTGCAGGTGAAGATGCGGATGCTATCTTTGAACTTTTGCTCGAAGCAGATGTGGATGTGGACGATGTAGAAGCAGAAGAAGGAACAATCACTGTTTACACAGCTCCAACAGACCTTCACAAGGCTATCGTTGCCCTTCGTGAGTCTGGTATCGAAGAATTCCAAGTGACTGAATTGGAAATGATTCCTCAGTCTGAAGTGGAATTGTCAGGCGAAGACCTTGAAACCTTTGAAAAACTTTACAGCGTTCTTGAGGACGACGAAGATGTACAAAAGATCTACACAAACGTAGATGGATTCTAATAGAAAAACGAACAGTTTTACTAGCTGTTCGTTTTTTTGATATTTGAACTTAGACTCTGGTTTCAGAATCGTTTTGTTTCTTGCTTTTTTCTAGACCTAGACCGACTGCATGTTTTTGGACGAGCAAGAGCTGTCCATTGTCCTGTTTTGCAAAAGTTAAGGTAACAGTCTTGATCTTGTCACCAATGGAGATATAGGTGATTTTTCTCGTATCGTACCCTCCGATAGTGGAGTCAAACTCGGAGTCTGGTAGTCCGTGTTTTTTGATAATATCCTTGTAGTTGGTACCACCTTTTCCTTTGTTGTCAAGGTCACCTTCGATTAAGGCGTCGAACTGTTCCTGGGTCCAGGTGAAGTTATCGTCTTCTTCCTCCTCTGGGATAGAATAGGCGCTATCATCTGTCAAGTCGCTTTCTTCTTCGCGTTCCATTGAGGAACTTGCCTCTCTATAGGAACGGTTAAACTCCCTGACAAACTCTTTGTAGACATTAGCGTACAGTACCTGGGTCGTAAAGAAAAGTACAACTGAAGCAACTGCGAGGGATGTTCCGATAATGGCCATTGTTTTTCGTTTTTTGAGGTTGACGATAAGGCCGATAATCCCCAAGATAAATGCGACGATGGCGATGAAAAATGATAGATAGTTAATAAACGGGATCCAGGATCCTAAAAGTGCGATGGCTCCAAAAATGGTTGCCAAGATTCCTAAAACTCTTTGTTCTTCTGGTTTCATTTGAACGTTTTCTCCCTTCATCGAGTGAATGGATTTCTATCCACAGTAGTTAGTGCTTATTATAGAAAAAATATTGCCTAATGTCAATTTAAACTAAAATAGTTCTCATGGAAACTTTTTTCTTGACATCTCCTCTGAAAATGATAAAATAGTTCTCATGGAAACTTAAGTAGTTCTCCAGAGAACTATATTCGATCGTGAGAAAGGAGCAATCATGGACAAGCCGATGTTAATGTTCAAACGTTTTGGACACCAGGTTCATCTGATGGTACAGAAAGAAGCCAAGCGATGTGGCATTGAATTTATGGGTGGACCGCAAGGGCAGGTTCTGCGTTTTTTAGATCATTGTGAACAAGAAGAGGAACTGATCTTGATTAAGGATATCGAGCAGGAACTCAATATTACCAAATCTGTGGCGAGTAATCTAGTCAAGCGTATGGTGCAAAATGGTTTGGTTGAGTTAGAAGCGAGTCCGAGCGATAAGCGGGCAAAATTTGTTCGCCTGACGGAGAAATCGCGTTCGCAGATGCAAGAAGTTAAGGCTTTTTTTGATCGGATTGATCAGAGCCTACTAGAGGGGGTTTCAAAGTCAGACTTGGCAATCTTTGAAAAGGTACTCGGGCAATTGCAAGAAAATGTTGAGAAGATAGGAGGAGAGAATGAAGAAACTCGCTAAACGTATTACAGGAAAAGAGTGGGGGATGATTCTACTCACTGTTCTTTTCACTTGTTTCTCGGTCTATCTCGAGTTAGAAGTGCCGACCTATATTTCAGAAATAACAGAATTGATTGGAACACCGGGTACGGAGTTAGGACAACTATGGTCTCCTGCTACCAAGATGATGGGCTTATCTCTCCTAGCCTTTCTGTCTTCTGTAACAGTTGGATTTTTTGCTTCTCGTGTTGCAGCGTCTTACACGACTCACTTGCGAAGAGATATTTTTAATCGTGTTCTAGATTTTTCGCAAACGGAAATCAAACGTTTTTCAATCCCCAGTCTTTTGACTCGAACGACCAATGATATTACGCAGGTTCAGATGCTCTTTACTATGGGCTTACAGGTAGTGACTCGTGGGCCGATTATGGCCATCTGGGCCATTGGAAAAATCCTTGGGAAGTCGGAATACTGGCTCTGGGCAGTAGTGGTGGCCGTCATTGTCAATGTCTTGATGACCACTGTTCTCATTACTCTAGCCTTTCCAAAACAATCTGTCATTCAAAAATTGACAGATAAACTCAATAGCATCACCCGTGAAAGTTTGACTGGGATTCGAGTTGTTCGTGCATACAATGCGGAAGATTACCAAGATAAGAAATTTGAAGCAGCCAACGATGAGGTAACACGTCTCAATCTCTTTGTCAATCGATTGATGGCGATTATGAACCCGATTATGATGGCGATTTCCAGTGGATTAAGTTTAGCCATTTACTGGATTGGTGCCTATATCATCAACGACGCAAGTTTGACAGAACGTCTACCACTCTTTAGTAATATGGTGGTCTTCATGTCCTATGCTATGCAGGTCGTGATGGGATTCCTTCTCATGGGAGCACTCTTTATCGTTCTTCCTCGTACCTTGGTTTCGGCAGGACGTATCAATCAAGTATTGGATCTGCATTCTTCTATTGAAAATCCTAGTCATGCACAGACAGCGGATCCTTCAGTTCAAGGACAAGTGGAATTCCGTGATGTGACTTTCCGCTACTCTAAAAACTCAGAAGCAGTCGTGGAACATGTCACTTTCAAAGCAGAAACAGGTCAAACCGTGGCCTTCATCGGATCGACTGGATCAGGTAAGTCTACGCTTGTCAACCTCTTGCCACGTTTTTACGACGTTTCAGATGGAGAAATCCTAGTGGATGGTGTCAATGTGCAAGATTATGACTTGGAAGATTTGCGCAATAAGGTCGGTTATATTCCACAAAAAGCTGTACTCTTTTCTGGAGATGTCAAGGGGAACTTGGACTTTGGTAAGAGCAAAGAAACTCCTCTAAGCGAAGCTGCTATGTGGCAAGCCTTGGAATTGGCCCAGTCTAAAAGCTTTATCGAGGAAAAGGAAGCAGGACTTGAATCAGAAGTGGCCCAAGGTGGAACCAACTTCTCAGGAGGTCAAAGACAGCGTTTGGCCATTGCGCGTGCCTTGGCTCGTAAACCAGAGATTCTTATCTTTGATGATTCCTTCTCAGCCTTGGACTACAAGACAGATCGTGTCCTACGCCAAGAACTAGCTGAGAAAACAAAATCCATGACCAAGCTCATCGTAGCGCAACGGATTTCTACTATTATGGACGCCGACCTGATCTTAGTTTTGGATCAAGGAAAAGTCGTGGGACAAGGCACCCACAAGGAACTTCTTGCAACCAACGAAGTCTACCAAGAAATTGCCTACTCACAACTATCGAAGGAGGAATTGGAACATGGAAAATAAAAAAGTTTCGGTCTGGAAACAGTGCAAACCTTATATGGCAGGCCTCCAACTCCCTCTCCTAATAGCAGTTGTGGCTGCAGTCATTTCAAGTATCATTACCGTTTATGGTCCAACTAAGATTAAAGAAATTACTAACTTGATTTCAGATGGTTTGGCTACAGAAATCGACCTGGTAGCTGTGTCAAACATTGCTAGCTTTTTAGTGATTCTCTATGTATTTGGCGCCATTCTTAACTATACACAGGCCTATATCTTTTCAACGAGTATCCAACATTTTTCAAAACGCTTGCGGACGGCTATCGCTGAAAAGATTAATCGTTTGCCACTTGGCTATTTTGACCGTCATTCACAAGGAGATACCCTTTCGCGCGTGACCAATGATGTGGATATAGCAGCGCAATCTCTCAACCAAAGTCTAGGGACAGTTCTTTCAGCTAGTTTCTTGTTGATTGCTGTCTTGGTGACCATGTTTGGGATGAACTGGATTTTGGCATTGGTAACAGTTGTATCAACCCTTGTTGGTTTTGCGGCGGTTTCCGTAATCATGGCCAAGTCACAGGGGTATTTCAAAGCCCAACAAAATAATCTAGCAGCCGTCAATGGTTATGTGGAAGAGATGTACTCTGGCCATAATGTAGTGACCAGCTACAACGCAGTGGACACCTCCAAAGCGAGATTTGCAGGTTTAAACCAAGACTTGCATGACAGTATCTGGAAATCTCAATTTATCTCTGGTATCATGATGCCAGCCATGTTCTTTGTTGGAAACTTTAGTTATGTCTTAGTCATCATCGTTGGGGCCGCGCTGGCGTTAGAAGGACATATTACGATAGGGATTATTGTAGCCTTTATGGTTTACGTACGGACCTTCTCTCAACCTCTGTCACAGATTGCCCAAGGGATTACGAGCTTGCAACAAGCGAGTGCAGCCATGACTCGTGTATTAGAGTTTCTAGCTGAAGCAGAGATGCAGGATGAATCTCATAAGGACAGAAAATTGAGCAACATGAAAGGGGAAGTAGTCTTTGATCATGTGTCCTTTGGATATACACCAGAGCGCACCATTATCCATGACTTTTCTGCGACAGCTCATGCAGGTCAGAAGGTTGCTATCGTTGGACCGACTGGGGCTGGGAAGACAACCATTGTCAATCTTTTGATGAAGTTCTATGAGATAGATAAGGGAAGTATCCGTATCGATGGTGTCGATACCAAGGACATGAAACGCTCAGAAGTACACGATGCCTTTTCAATAGTCTTGCAGGACACTTGGCTCTTTGAAGGAACGATTCGAGAGAACCTGATCTATAATCAGACAGACATCAGTGATGAACGAATGATGGAAGCCAGCAAGGCTGTGGGAATCCACCACTTTATCATGACCTTGCCAGATGGCTACGATACTGTTTTGGACGACACCTTGACCTTGTCTGTCGGACAAAAACAGCTCTTGACCATTGCTCGTGCTTTGCTAAAAGATGCGCCACTCCTAATTCTGGATGAAGCGACATCCTCAGTCGACACACGTACAGAGGAGTTGATTCAGAAAGCCATGGACCGTTTGATGGAGGGACGCACATCCTTTGTCATCGCCCACCGCTTGTCAACTATTCGTAATGCCGATTTGATTCTTGTCATGAAAGATGGCAATATCATTGAACAAGGAAACCATGAGGAACTGATGGCACAAGGTGGCTTCTACGCTGACTTGTACAATAGTCAATTTACAGAAGACGAAGCAGAAGAATAAATCAAAAGAAGGCTTGACGGCCTTCTTTTTCTGCACTATACTAGAAGACAAACGTCTCACCTGTAGACGAAAACAAGGTAATGAATGAGAAATTTAATGAAAAATTATCAAGAATGGTATCGAAATATCAGCTCCAGGCTCACCAGCCATCCCACCCTTCTATTTCTGTTACGCAGTTTTAATCGCTTGATGACGGTCGCCATGCCCTTGGTCTATCTGATTTTGCTAGTCACCACTTACCTGAAACTAGGACTGGCTCAGCAAGTTGGGGTTTATGTGCTTATTCCTGCATCAGGTTTTGTGATTTTGTCTCTTTTTCGTAAGAAAATCAACCACCCGCGACCTTATGAAACTTGGGATATCTGTCCCCTGCTTGACAAGGATAGCTCGGGACAGTCTATGCCCAGTCGCCATGTCTTTTCAGCAACCATTATTTCCATGGCCTGTCTGCATGCTAGTCTACCTGTTGGCTTAGCATGCTTGCTCTTTTCAGCTTTGCTGGGCTTGGTGAGGGTTTTAGGGGGTGTTCATTATCCCAAGGATGTCATCGCTGGCTATGCTTGTGGTATGGTGTGGGGCTTCCTTTTCTTCCTATTCTGACATGTAAGTTAAGCTAGTCCTACAACCACTTACTGCTTCAAATTGACCACTTGCTTTTTTGCCCTTGTATTCCTAACTTAGCTTTGATATAGTAGAGTCAGAAAGGAGATGTGATGAAGTTACGAATTGAGATTGACGGCAATTTAGAGGAGACTGAAATTGTCATCAAGACCCCCACTTTGACAGATGAAATTGCAGACTTGCAACGACTTTTGCAAGAGTCAAAGGCTCCGAGGTTGACTTTTTACAAGGGGACAGGTGAATATTATCTAGACCTGTCAGAAATTCTCTTCTTTGAAACAGAAGGGAGCAAGATCTACGCTCATAACCAGAAGGAAGCCTATGAAGTTCGTCTCAAACTTTATGAGTTGGAGTCTATCTTGCCTCGCTATTTTAGTCGAGTTTCCAAGTCAACGATCGCAAACATCCGTCAGATTTACTCAGTGGACAAGTCCTTTTCAGGAACGGGGACCATTTCCTTTTATCAGACGCACAAGGAGGTTCATGTCTCACGGCATTACCAATCCCTCCTAAAAGAAAATCTAAGAAACATGAGGTAAAAAAGATGAAAAAGAAAGCATTTGGTATTGTTTTATTGGTTTTAGCAGCTTGGATCTTGCTGCAAGGGAATTTTGGAATTCCTTCTTTGGATGGCAAGATATGGCCTTTACTAGGTATTGTTTTTTTTGCTTACCAATCAGTTGAAGCTTTGCTTCGTCGTCATCTAACATCAGCAGTTTTTACCGCTCTAGTAGCCTTAATGATTGCGAATCATTTTTATAACATTTTTCCTATTCCAAACCAGTCTTTGTTTTGGGCTAGTATCTTAGCAGTTCTAGGTGTCGGTTATCTTACTCACTCAAGTAAGTTCTGGAATGAAAAAAAATGGTGGTACAATGGGAAAAAAACAGTCGTCACGGATAAGGAAGTCGCTTTTGGTAGCGGGACCTTCTATAAACAGGATCAAGATCTCGTAGATGACCAAGTGGAAGTCGCTTTTGGGGATGCTAAAATCTACTATGATAATGCAGAGATGTTAGGTGATTTTGCGACTTTAAATATTGAAGTGGCTTTCGGGAATGCAACCGTCTATGTTCCACAACACTGGCGTGTCGATTTGAAAGTAGAAACATCCTTTGGTGCAGCTAAGGCAGACGCTCCTGTAGCACCAACAAACAAAACCTTGATTATCCGTGGAGAAGTCGCTTTTGGTAAACTTGGAGTTGTTTACGTTAAATAAAAAAAAGTCTCCGAATTTCCTTGCCAAAATAGAGAAAGTGTGATAACATAGTACGGTATGTGGTGCTAGCACATCCGCTATATTAGATCTAATAGGAGGAAAACACAATGGCTAAAGTATGTTACTTTACAGGTCGTAAGACTGTATCAGGAAACAACCGTTCACACGCGATGAACCAAACAAAACGTGCCGTAAAACCAAACCTTCAAAAAGTTACGGTTCTTATCGATGGTAAACCTAAAAAAGTTTGGGCTTCAGCTCGTGCTTTGAAATCAGGTAAAGTTGAACGCGTTTAATAAAAATGAAAAGACCGCTTAGGTCTTTTTCTTTTGCTCTAAGGATAAAACCATTTGAAAAATAGAGCAAATATCCGCAGATACAGCATTCTGCTTTTACACTTGGGCTGAAATATGATAAAATAGAGTATCAACTAGTTGAGGTAAAAAAAATGACTGTAAAGATTAATACAAAAGATGGTCAAATCGAACTGACTGATGAAGTGATTGCAACCATAGTAGGTGGTGCCGCAACTGAGATTTTTGGTGTGGTCGGTATGGCTAGTAAAAATGCCCTCAAAGACAATTTCCAAGCCCTCCTTGGTAAGGAAAATTATTCTAAGGGTGTTGTTATAAAAGCAGCCGAAGATGGTAGCATTGCAGTTGATGTTTATACCGTATTGAGCTACGGAGTAAAGATAAGCGAAGTGTCAAAAAACATTCAAGAGCGTGTTCGTTTTAGTTTAGAAAATCAACTAGGAATTACTGCTCAGACTGTGAATGTCTACATTCAAAATATCAAAGTTGTAGGAGAATAATCGTGTCAAAAATTACTACCAGTTTATTCCAAGAGATGGTGCAGGCTGCATCAACTCGTTTGAATAAGCAAGCAGAATATGTCAATTCATTGAACGTCTTTCCAGTTCCAGATGGAGATACTGGGACAAACATGGGAATGACCATTGAAAATGGTGCCAAAGAAGTAGCAGACAAGCCTGCTTCTACTGTTGGAGAAGTAGCGAGCATTCTTGCTAAAGGTCTCTTGATGGGTGCGCGTGGGAACTCAGGGGTTATCACTTCTCAGCTCTTCCGTGGCTTCTCTCAGGCTATCAAGGAAAAAGATGAATTAACAGGTCAAGACTTGGCTCTTGCCTTCCAATCCGGTGTCGAAGTAGCTTATAAAGCGGTTATGAAACCAGTTGAAGGGACCATTTTGACTGTTTCTCGTGGAGCGGCTATTGGGGCTAAGAAAAAAGCCGAGGAGACAGATGATGCTGTTGAGGTCATGCGTGCAGCCTTGGAAGGCGCGAAAGCAGCTTTGGCTAAGACACCAGAAATGCTTCCAGTCCTTAAGGAAGTTGGTGTGGTAGACTCAGGTGGTCAAGGTTTGGTCTTCATCTACGAAGGATTCCTTTCAGCTCTTACTGGTGAATACAGTGCTTCTGAAGACTTTGTAGCGACTCCTGCTAACATGAGTGAAATGATCAATGCAGAGCACCACAAGTCTGTAGCAGGGCATGTGGCAACTGAGGATATTACCTTCGGTTACTGTACAGAGATCATGGTAGCCCTCAAACAAGGTCCAACTTATTCTAAGGACTTTGACTATGATGAATTCCGTAACTACTTGAATGACTTAGGCGACTCACTCCTTGTTGTCAACGATGATGAGATCGTCAAAGTTCACGTCCATACAGAAGATCCAGGTCTTGTCATGCAAGAAGGTCTCAAATATGGTAGCTTGATCAAGGTAAAAGTGGACAACATGCGTAACCAACACGAGGCGCAAGTTGAAAAAGAAGCAAGTCAAGGCAACAAGCCTGCTGCAACAAAAGAGTATGCCCTTATCGCAGTAGTAGCTGGTCAAGGTTTAGCAGATATCTTCCGTGCCCAAGGTGTGGATTATGTCATCGAAGGTGGTCAGACGATGAACCCTTCAACAGAAGACTTTATCAAGGCTGTTGAACAGGTCAATGCTCGCAACATTATCTTCTTGCCAAACAACAAAAATATCTTTATGGCAGCTCAGTCTGCGGCTGAAGTGCTTGAACAACCAGCTGTTGTGGTAGAAGCACGTACAATTCCTCAAGGATTGACCAGTCTTCTTGCCTTTGATCCAAGCAAATCAATCGAAGAAAACAAAGAACGCATGACTGTAGCCCTTGGTGATGTCATCAGCGGTAGTGTAACAACTGCCGTTCGTGATACAACTATCGATGGATTAGCAATTCATGAAAATGACAATCTTGGTATGGTAGATGGGAAAATCCTCGTGTCAAATCCTGACATGCACCAAACCTTGACTGAAACTTTGAAGCATATGTTGGACGAAGACAGTGAAATCGTGACTTTCTATGTCGGAGAAGACGGAAGCGAAGAACTTGCCAATGAAATTGCCCAAGAAATCGCAGAAGAATTTGAAGATGTTGAAGTTGAGATTCACCAAGGTCAACAACCTGTATATCCATATCTTTTCAGTGTGGAATAATCGTGAAAATTAAATGAAAACAACAGAAGGAAGCTGGTTTTACAGCTTCCTTTTTCTATGCAAACGGAGTTATAAAGAAATTTATGTAGAAATGAACATTCTATTGGAAATTCTATTTACTATAAGTTATAATGATAAAGCTGTTATGTTAGATTAAGTATGAATATAAAGGAGAAATGATGAAGAAAAAATTTTTTAATCAATCTTTTTCCCGCTTTTCAATTAGAAAGTTAAGTGTTGGGACCTGTTCGGTATTGCTAGGAACCTTTATGGTGATGGCTACTTCACCAGTGCAAGCAGATGAAGCTCAAGTCAACAATAAGGAACAACAAACGCAGGCGGAAATTCAACAGAAGGAAAAAAGTGCTGAGAATGGGCAGGAAGTTATTTCTGAACCTCAAAAAGAGGTGACACAGAACGAAGCAGTTAAGGACCAGAAGGATAAAACTGAACCGTCCAAAACAGAAGTATCTGCACCAGTTGCTCAGAGCCAACCAGTTTCTCAAATTGACAATACGAAGGAAGCGAGTCAGCCTTCTTTAGAAGAGGAGAAAAAGCAATCTCTTGAATCAACTCCAACTGAGCAGAAAAGCAAGGAAGAAAGCAGTTCTAGCGGAAAAACTTCTTCTAGGCGCAAGAGATCGCTAGATGAAGTCAATGCTGCATTTAAAGCTCATTCGCCAATCAAGGATATCCATGCAGTAGATAGTGTCCGTGAATCCTTGACATTTAGTATTACTGGGCATGAAGCAGACTATTCTGGTGGGTATATTAAAATTCATTTCCAAAATGGTAAGGCGATTAAATTGACCCCTTCTCCAGTCGGTGGTGTAAAGTTCAGCCAAGAAAAAATAAATGGAGACCTTGATTTAAAGATAGAACCTGCAAATCTGAGAGGTGGAGCAAACTATAACTTCGTCTATACTTTTCAGATAGATCCTTTGACTCAGAACTGGGGAGGTGCTGTCCAAGCCATTGGGCCAGACCATAAGGTGACCGCAACTGCTAAGCTCTATGACAAAAATGGCAATGTCCTCAAAGAACTTGGAAGCATTGAACACACGTGGAAAGTCTTAGAAAACGGTGTAGGGGGTCTGACACCAATGTCTAACAATCAGGTCATTGGCTACGATCGAAATAACGATGGTATTGTTGACGAAGATTCGTCTGTTGTATCCTACTATCTATTTAATGGTGCGAAAGATCCTAAGAATAATACGGCAAGAAATGATTACTTCAACTATGGGAATGGTGTCTTTGATGGTCGTATGATCAATGGTATGGGGATTAGTGATGTTGGTGGGCATATTATTGATCCTATCACATCCTATACCTATAATATAGAGTTAAAAGAAGGCTATGAGCTGACAGATGAAGCCAAAGCTCTAGGATGGACTGCCGATGCGACGGGTTACCATCTGACCATTAACAGAGCTAACAATCCGCTTCAAGATGTTAATAACAATAAAAACAAGCTCATTCCAATTTCTTTCAAGTTAAAGAATGCCAAAGTAGCAGATATTAATAGAAAAGCGCAAAACCTAACTGTGACGGGTATCTATACAAAAGCAGATGGGACTAGCTATCAAAATACGGTCGTTCTGCCTTATACTCTCCTTGTTCAAAAAACAGACCAGTCAGAGTCTTCTCTCTTTGAGTTTAGACACTATAATCAGTCTGACTCGGAGATAATTCGTTCTTATGGTGAAACAGAATACCGTTCTAATGTTCGACTTTCATCAGTCGCAGAGGTTGAAAAAGATTATCCTATCAATGACTACACGGTCACCCATAAAATACAGGATTCACGAGAGTCTTATCGAGAAGTAAACGTGATTGAGGAGCGTCAATGGAATGAAATTTTCTCTTCACCGGACGCATCCGTAGAAGTATACAATAAAGCTACAGGTGAGTTATTAGGTACTTTTAATAGTAACACCCGTAGTCTACGATTGACGGAAGAGCAAGATGTGAAGGAACTGGAGTACAAGTTTAAAAATATCAAGATGAGGAAGTCCTCAACCAATGATACTTCGGCATTTTTTTTCCAGACAAAAACACGTTTTAATAATTGGGAAAGTCTCTATAAAGATTCGACGATTAGTAAGTTGGATTCTAGAACGGATTTCACTTTTAAGAATACTGGCAACACTGTTTCCTTCTCTCAAACGGCTTCAGCCGAATTGACGCGTGTTGTCCAGCAAATTTCAATGATTGGGCGAGCCCGAACAGATGTTTTCAATCGACATACAGATGCTTCTGGTTTTAAGCAAGATTTTATCACAAGGACTGCGGGTAAAGACACCCCTACTCAGAACTTCGCAAACTTGACGGGAGTTTACTATCTGGCTTATTTGGCTGATCCACAATTAAACTTTAGTGGAAACCCTAATTTTAAGGTTTATTATAATTACAAAGATACTGGGAAAACTCTCTACTATGCCCAAGTAAAGGGGACTCCAGACTCCCCTATGCCTCCAACGCTTTTGAAGTTGGAAAACAAGACGATTCCAAATGGGACCTATACCTATAAAGCGATTGCTTTCTGGGATGAGGAACTTCCTGACGTTCAAGCTCAGAATGGTTACGACTTGGGGGAGCTTGACGGCATTACAGTTACCTCGAAAAATTCAGTTTCTTATGACTTCGATGTGATCGTACAGGCTTCTGAAGCGAGTGGTGTCTACTCTGAAGTGAAGAGAGCTACAAATCAACACTTTGCCTACAATACCCAAGAGCACTATCCTGGTGATGAGATTGATTTCAGAGTGACCTATAAAAACGCATCTAAACAGCCGGTTTCAGACGTTTATGTTTTGTCATCCTTGCCGATGAAAGCTGATAAACAGCTAGAATCCAGAAATCGTGGTTCTGGATTTACAGTGAGTTTGACAAAAGCTTTAACACCACCTTCAGGCTGGGAAGTTCAATATAGTCGTACTGCGGGCACTGCTACAGAAATTAATGCTTCACAATGGCTCACAGCAGATCAAGTGTCGGATTGGTCAGAGATTCGTGCAGTTCGTTGGCATTCGACTGCTCCGGTTGCTGCTGGAAGTAGGATTCAGTTTCCTATTGATGGAGCAGTTATCGGGCAAGATACTGCCCCAGGTGCTACGGCTTATCTTTCTTCGGCACTGGCAAATGACAGTTCCAAGTACACTGAGTCCAATAATGTTTCAATCCAAATGTCTACCAAACTGTCATCTGCAAGTTTTACCTTTGTGGATATAAACGATCCGTCTAAGGAAGTACAACTAGGACAGGTAGACACAGTTGTAGGAAAACCAAACGGACCAATTTCTTATGATCCTGCTCGTCGAATTAAGGAATTGGAAGATGCAGGATATGAACTGATCAGTAACGATTTTACAGATCATACCTTTGGTGATTCGGCTAGTCCAAAACAATTCAAGTTTCAGTTTAGACACAAGATTACAGAACTAACCGAAACTGTTCGTGGAACTCGCGAGGTTGATTTTGAATATCTCAAAAAAACAAACCATTCTGATTTATCACTCCTTCCTCCAAAACATGTTGAGACTCATTCGTTTACTCGCACGAAGAGAATTGACCAGGTTTTGGCGAAACGGCAACCAAATGATGCGACAGCTGGTGTGACATACTCAGCCTGGTCTGCAGACCAAACTTGGTCTCAAGTGATTTCTCCTGAAATTCCTGGCTATTATCCAAGAGAGGATATTGATGCAAACACAATGTCGGGAGAAGGAGCTCTCTATGAATATTTAATGAACGCGGATGATCCTAGAGATGAAGAGTTGGAAAAGGAATTTACCTGGTATCGGGTGGTGTATTATGTTCCGCTTCCAGTTGTCCCTTCAGCAAGTGCAGCGAAATCTAAAGGCATTCAAGGGCAGAAGCAGGCAGCAACGATTCACTTTGATGACGATAGAGCAAGCGAGAGCGAGGTTCACTTTACAAAAGGTACAACAACCATCAATGGAGCAAAGAAATCCGTTGAACTAGTCCGAAGCAGTGTCTTTCTTTATGATGAGAATGGACAAAAGGTAACTTCGCTAACCATTGCCAACCAAGGGACGTACGATTTAGATCTTGTAAATAAAACAATTGTCTTTACTCCACTGAAAACCTTCTATGGTCCGGCAACTCCAGTTCAAGTTGGAGTGGTGGATAAAAATGGAGAGTCGGCTGTAACGACCTACACCCCAGTTGTTGAAAGAGTAACACCAACAGGTTCAGGTGATAAGACAGAAGGTCTACAAGGTCAGGTCCAAGAAGGTAAAGTGACCTTCACACCAGGCCATGATTCAGTTCCATTCCCAGCTGATTCAACCCCACTATTTGACAATGGTACAACTGTGAAAGAAGTACCAAATGTTGGTAAGTTCGAAGTGGATGCAGATGGTAAGGTAACCTTCACCCCAGATAAGCAATTCAAGGGGGAAACACCAGAACTTGAATTGACTCGTGTGGATGCCAACGGAACTCCTGTTACAGTCAAGTACCAAGCGGTGGTGAAAGAAGTAGTTCCAACCAGCACTAACGCAACCAGCACAGGCCCTCAAGGTGTTCCTCAAACAGGCGCCCCAACTTTCCAAGGTGGTGATCCACTGGTTCCAATCGATGAAACAGTAGAGCCAACTTTCGCAGATGGAAGCAAGGAGAAGACTATTCCAGGTCAAGGAACCTACACGATTGCGCCAGATGGTACAGTGACCTTCACACCAGACAAGCAGTTTGTCGGAAACCCAGATCCAGTCACAGTCAAACGCGTAGATAAGAATGGGACTCCAGTTACTGCGACCTATAGTCCAGAATTTACGAAAGTGACACCAACAGGAACTGGCGCAACGAGCACAGGTCCTCAAGGACTTCCACAAACGGGTACTCCAACCTTCCAAGGTGGCGATCCACTGGTTCCAATCGATGAAGCGGTTGAGCCAACCTTTGAAGATGGAAGCAAGGAAAAGAATATTCCAGGCCAAGGAACCTACACGATTGCACCAGACGGAACTGTAACCTTCACACCAGACAAGCAGTTTGTAGGGAATCCAGATCCAGTTACAGTGAAACGTGTGGATAAGAATGGCACTCCAGTTACTGCGACTTACAGTCCAGAATTTACGAAAGTAACACCAACAGGTTCAGGTGATAAGACAGAAGGACTTCAAGGTCAGGTCCAAGAAGGCAAAGTGACCTTCACTCCAGGCCATGCCTCAGTTCCATTCCCAGCTGATTCGACTCCACTATTTGACAATGGTACAACTGTGAAAGAAGTACCAGATGTTGGTAAGTTCGAAGTGGACGCAGACGGTAAGGTGACCTTCACTCCTGATAAACAGTTCAAGGGCGAAACACCAGAGCTTGAATTGACTCGTGTGGATGCCAATGGAACTCCTGTTACAGTCAAGTACCAAGCAGTGGTGAAAGAAGTAGTTCCAACTAGCACTAACGCAACCAGCACAGGTCCTCAGGGTGTTCCTCAAACAGGCACCCCAACCTTCCAAGGTGGCGACCCACTGGTTCCAATCGATGAAACAGTTGAGCCAACCTTCGCAGATGGAAGCAAAGAGAAATCTATTCCCGGTCAAGGAACTTACACGATTGCGCCAGACGGAACAGTAACCTTCACTCCAGACAAGCAGTTTGTAGGCAAACCAGATCCAGTCACAGTCAAACGCGTAGATAAGAATGGCACCCCGGTAACTGCGACATATACCCCAACAGTGACCAAGGTAACCCCAATAGGAACTAACGCAAACAGCACAGGTCCTCAAGGACTTCCACAAACTGGTACTCCAAGCTTCCAAGGCGGTGATTCACTGATTCCAATCGATGAAACAGTTGAGCCAATCTTCGCAGATGGAAGCAAGGAAAAAGTGATTTCAGGTCAAGGAACTTACACGATTTCACCAGATGGAACTGTAACTTTCACGCCAGACAAGCAGTTTGTTGGAAACCCAACTCCGGTCACAGTCAAACGTGTAGATAAGAATGGCACCCCAGTTACTGCGACTTACAGTCCAGAGTTTACTAAGGTAACTCCGACTGGTTCAGGTGATAAGACAGAGGGTCTGCAAGGTCAAGTCCAAGAAGGTAAAGTGACCTTCACTTCAGGCCATGACTCAGTTCCATTCCCAGCTGATTCAACTCCACTATTTGACAATGGTACAACCGTGAAAGAAGTGCTAAATGTTGGTAAGTTCGAAGTGGACGCAGACGGTAAGGTGACCTTCACTCCTGATAAACAGTTCAAGGGTGAAACACCAGAACTTGAATTGACTCGTGTGGATGTCAACGGAACTCCTGTTACTGTCAAGTACCATGCGGTGGTGAAAGAAGTAGTTCCAACCAGCACTAACGCAACCAGCACAGGCCCTCAGGGTGTTCCGCAAACAGGTACTCCAACCTTCCAAGGTGGTGATCCACTGGTTCCAATCGATGAAACAGTAGAGCCAATCTTCGACGATGGAAGCAAAGAGAAGTCTATTCCAGGTCAAGGAACTTACACGATTGCATCAAATGGAACTGTAACTTTCACGCCAGACAAACAGTTTGTTGGAAACCCAGATCCAGTTACAGTGAAACGTGTGGATAAGAATGGTACTTCAGTTACTGCAACCTACAGTCCAGAGTTTACGAAAGTAACACCAACTGGTACAGGTGATAAGACAGAAGGTCTGCAAGGACAGGTCCAAGAAGGTAAAGTGACCTTCACTCCAGGCCATGACTCAGTTCAATTCCCAACTGATTCAACTCCACTATTTGACAATGGTACAACTGTGAAAGAAGTGCCAAATGTTGGTAAGTTCGAAGTGGACGCAGACGGTAAGGTGACCTTCACTCCTGATAAACAGTTCAAGGGTGAAACACCAGAACTTGAATTGACTCGTGTGGATGTCAACGGAACTCCTGTTACTGTCAAGTACCATGCGGTGGTGAAAGAAGTAGTTCCAACCAGCACTAATGCAACCAGCACAGGTCCTCAGGGTGTTCCACAAACAGGCACTCCAAGCTTCCAAGGTGGTGATCCACTGGTTCCAATCGATGAAACAGTTGAACCAACCTTCGAAGATGGAAGCAAAGAGAAGACTATTCCAGGCCAAGGAACTTACACGATTGCCCCAGACGGAACTGTAACTTTCACGCCAGACAAACAGTTTGTTGGAAACCCAACTCCAGTCACAGTCAAACGTGTGGATAAGAATGGCACCCCAGTTACTGCGACTTACAGCCCAGAGTTTACTAAGGTGACTCCAACTGGTAAAGATACTTCTTCAGTTAACATTAAGGGTCTTGTTCAAACAGGTACGCCAACATTTGAAGGTGGTAATCCGCTTGTTCCAATCGATGAAACTGTGGCGGCGACATTTGAAGATGGAACAACTGAAAAAGTGATTCCAGGTGAAGGAACTTATGCAATCTCACTAGATGGCATCGTCACCTTCACTCCAGAAGCTAATTTTGTAGGAAAAGGAACAGGCGTAACGATTGTCCGCAAGGATAAGAATGGTACTCCAGTTACTGCAAGCTATCGCCCAACAGTTGTAGATCCATCTACTGGTCATGACACGACTTCTACAGGAGCAAAAGGCCAACCACAAGTGGCAACACCAACGTTTGAAAGACATATCGATAGTACAGTTCCACCAACCTTTGAGGATGGCAGCACGACTATGATTGTTCCGGGTGAAGGAAGCTATACAATTGATAAAGATGGTCAAATTACCTTTACTCCAGAACCAGACTTTGTTGGTACAGCTAAAGGATTGGTTGTGAAACGTCTGGATATGTATGGAAATGTAGTTACTGCTCGCTACACACCAACTGTCCTTGGACAAACACAAGTGAGTGATGCGACATCAGAAGGTCTTAAAGGTCAAACTCAGACTGGTAAACCAAACTTTACAGGTGATGTCGATCTGACAGTTCCGCCAACCTTTGAAGATGGAACAACTGAAAAAGTCGTTCCAGGTGAAGGAACTTATGTAATCTCACCAGATGGCACCGTCACCTTTACCCCTGAGGCAGACTTTGTAGGACAAGCCAAAGGTGTGAAAGTGATCCGTAAAGACCGTAATGGAAATATCATTTCAGGATTCTATACTCCAACAGTAGTAGAACTTCCAGAGCAAGTGAAGCCGTCTGATAAAAAAGAACTTTCAGTACCTGATTCGAAACCAGATCAATTGACCCAAAACATCTCTGTAGAAAAAAATCAACTTCCAAATACAGGAAGTCAAGAAGATGGTTTGAAAAATCTAGGAATTCTGACAGCCCTAGCAGGTGCCATGACACTTGGATTGCTAGGTAAAAAGAAACGAAACGATGAATCAGACTAATCATTTTTAAGAACCGAGAAATCGGTTCTTTTTTATGACATTTGTCATATTTCCTAGTGACAGAAGCATCTAGCTCAGTTAACTTCAAAGGACTATAATTGAAGTATGAAATGGAGGAAGAAAAAATGAAAAATAAAATGATTGTCGCAGTGAGTTTAGTAGCAGCAGGAGTTATGACCTATCTCATGTTTTCAGGATTGGACGAGGGTTTCTATCATTTTCCTTGGGAGCTCTTTGCTGGCTTTGGAATGATGTCTTGGCTTGTCAGAGAAGGTTTGAAATTAGTCAGAGATGTAAAAAAGGAGTTTGAGGAATGAAAAAAGCAATCATCTGTCTCTTTATCGGCCTGTCACTCTTGGTATGGTTAGTGGAAATGTTTACTGGTTGGTTTGACCAAACCGTGCTTCGCCAATTTATTCGTGGTGCTTGGGGTTTTGGGTTTATGATTTTCGTCGTTTTCCCTATGGGAATGAAGTGGTTGAAAGGAGAATCTCATGACTGTGATTAAAGTTGAGAAATTGAGTAAGAAAATAAAAGACAAGGAGATCTTGCGGAACATCTCCTTTGAAATCAACGATGGTGAATGTGTCGCCTTGATCGGACCTAACGGAGCAGGTAAGACGACCTTGATTGATTGCCTCTTGGGCGACAAGTTCGTGAGCTCAGGTCAGATAGCTATTCAAGGCTTTGCACCAACAGATCCTCGATTAAAGCAGCTTATTTCTATCTTACCTCAAGAAAATACGGTGGTTCAAGACTTGAAAGTGAAAGAACTCTTATCCTTCTTTCAATCAATCTATCCAAACAGTCTCTCCAATCAAGAAATTGATGACTTGCTGAGATTTTCGGACAAACAGAAAAATCAGCTGGCGGGCAAGTTGTCTGGTGGGCAAAAACGTTTGTTCTCTTTCGTGTTGGCTTTAATCGGTCGTCCGAAAATTCTATTTTTGGACGAACCAACTGCTGCCATGGATACCTCGACACGTCAGCATTTTTGGGAAATTGTCAATCGGTTAAAGAAAAATGGTGTCACCATTGTCTATTCTTCTCACTATATCGAAGAGGTAGAACATACGGCTGACCGCATTTTGGTGCTCCATAAGGGAGAATTGATTCGCGATACGACGCCTTATGCTATGCGTGGTGAAGAACAGGAAAAACACTTTACCGTGCCTCTAACTTATCAGGAAGTTATCAGCACTTTGGACCAGATTCAAGGGCTTGAAATCAAGCAAAATGCTCTTTCCTTCACAACCAAAGAAGCCAGCCAGGTATGGAAAGTCTTGCAAGAACAGGGCTGCATGATCGAAGAAATTGAAGTTCGCAATCGAACTCTCTTAGACAGTATCTTCGAAACGACTCAAGACTAAAGGAGATTGACGATGAAAAATATGACAAGTCTCATGAAAGTGGAAATCATTCTGATGAAACGGCAAGCAGTCTACTACTTGCTATCCATCGGACTTCCAAGTGTGTTTTACCTTATCTTTTCTGGTATGATGTCAGGGTCAGATATTCCAGAAATTGCTCTTCAAGCCTATCTTTTTGCCATGACGCTCTTTAGTATCATGTCAAGTGCTTTTTTCAGTATCCCAAGCACACTCGAGTCTGATAAGACAAACAACTGGCAAAAATTGATTCAACATTCTCCCGTATCTATGGTAGAATATTATGTATCAAAACTGTTCAGTACCCTACTGACTTTCTTGTTATCAATTACAGTTGTCTTTTCAGTTGGTCATTTTGTCCGTGGAGTGACTCTGCCTTGGCTTGACTGGATGGTAATTGGTGCTATTTTGCTGATCGGAAGCGTGGTCTTTATCAGCATGGGGGTCTTGGTGAGCTTGCTACCCAGTGCTCAACTGATGACGGTTGTTGGAAATATTGCCTATATTGCTTTGGCTGTTCTAGGTGGACTGTGGTTCCCCTTGGATTCCTTCCCAGAATGGCTCCAATCTATTGGAAAGCTGACTCCAACCTATCAACTGATGCAGGTCGTCTCTACTTATTTGGAACACCATGAATTTAATATTCTTTCTGCCTTGGTTGTGCTAGGCTATACAGTTTTCTTTGGTGTACTGGTAATCCAGCTGAAAAAAAGGATTGAGGTAAAATAAATCTATGTTGGAAAAATTTAAAAACATTCATTATATGTTTCATATTTCAATTGTGTTTATCATCTTTCCTATAGCGGGTGTCATCGTTGGAGATTACCCGCTTTTAACCTTGCTATGGACCCTACTATTTGTACTTGCCTTCTATTCGGTTTTAGCCAGTCAGAGTCGCACTGTGCTGTGGATGGCTTGGTGGATCATGCTTGCCTACATTTTTTATACATCGGTTTGGCTGAGTTCGGGTTTCACCTGGTTTATCTTCTATTTATCCAATCTCCTTATTTATGAGCTGGATGAGATTTCTTTTCACTCTTGGCGCTTTGTCAGTTTTATTGTCCTGCAACCGTTCATTCTGACCGGAATCTATATGGTCAATCATGTTAGTCCCTGGCAACTACTCTTTTTCTTGGTGACCTTTATCTTTTCCGATGCAATGACCTTTGGTCTTTATCGAATTCGATTGTCGGAGGACATAAAAGAAGAAAAGAGAAAGCAAAATGCTAAGCTTAATCTTTTCTTGGCTGAAAATGAACGCAATCGTATCGGTCAGGATCTCCATGACAGTCTAGGCCATACATTTGCTATGTTGAGTGTGAAGACGGATCTTGCCCTCCAACTTTTTCAGATGCAGGCTTATCCACAGGTGGAAAAGGAATTAAGAGAAATACAGCAAATTAGCAAAGAATCAATGCGTGAAGTTCGAACCATTGTGGAAAATCTTAAGTCTAGAACTTTGACATCAGAACTAGAGACTTTGAAAAAGATGTTAGAAATTGCTGGAATTGAGGTGGAAATAGCTAATCAACTAGATACAGCTAGCTTAACTCAGGAATTAGAGTCAACAGCCTCCATGATTTTGCTTGAGTTAGTGACCAATATCATCAAACACGCCAAAGCGTCTAAAGCCTACTTAAAATTAGAACGGACAGAGAAAGAACTCATTCTAACAGTGAGAGATGATGGCTGTGGCTTTGCTTCTCTAAAAGGAGATGAACTCCATACTGTTCGAGACCGTGTCCTTCCTTTTTCAGGAGAAGTGAAGGTGATCAGTCAGAAACATCCGACTGAAGTGCAGGTTCGGCTACCTTATAAGGAGAGAAACTAAGATGAAATTACTTGTTGCAGAAGATCAAAGTATGTTGCGAGATGCTATGTACCAGTTGCTTACCTTTCAACCAGATGTAGATTCTGTCCTACAAGCCAAGGATGGCCAAGAAACAATCCAACTCTTAGCAAAAGAGTCTGTGGATATCGCCATTCTTGACGTAGAAATGCCTGTTAAGACCGGCCTCGAAGTCTTGGAGTGGATACGAGCAGAAAAGCTAGAAACAAAGGTGGTTGTGGTGACGACCTTCAAGCGCCCTGGCTATTTTGAACGTGCGGTCAAGGCTGGAGTGGATGCTTATGTCTTAAAAGAAAGAAGCATTGCAGACCTCATGCAAACCTTGCATACTGTTCTCGAAGGACGCAAGGAATATTCGCCTGAATTGATGGAAGTGGTGATGACGCACCCCAATCCGTTAACAGAGCAAGAAATCGCTGTTTTAAAGGGAATCGCTCAGGGTTTGTCTAATCAAGAAATCGCGGATCAGCTTTATCTATCAAATGGAACCGTCCGAAACTATGTCACCAATATTCTTTCGAAACTAGATGCTGGTAATCGAACAGAGGCAGCCAACATTGCAAAAGAATCTGGTTGGCTTTGATAAGAAGGGTTAAAAAATTCCGAAACGATAACTTGAATCAAAGGAAATCCATACTAGAAAGGAGGAGGTAAATCGCCTCCTTTTCTGGTTTAGAAAAGCGGTGAAAGCTAGTGTCAAAGAGTTAAAAGATCGGAATAAAAACGAAAAAAATATTGACAAGGAAAGAAAAAATGTGTTACAATAATAGACGGTACTTTTTACTTTTGGTCTCTCAAAAGTGTACAGGGACGTGCTGACAAATGTTGCAAAAGTACACACAGATGGTAGCTGTCACCAAGTGTATCATCACCAAAAATAAAAAAACACAGGAGAATGTAGATGCCTACAATTAACCAATTGGTTCGCAAACCGCGTAAATCAAAAGTAGAAAAATCTAAATCACCAGCTTTGAACGTTGGTTACAACAGTCATAAAAAAGTTCAAACAAACGTTTCTTCACCACAAAAACGTGGTGTTGCAACTCGTGTGGGAACAATGACACCTAAAAAACCTAACTCTGCCCTTCGTAAATTCGCTCGTGTACGTTTGAGCAACCTTATCGAAGTTACTGCCTACATCCCAGGTATCGGACACAACTTGCAAGAGCACAGCGTGGTGCTTCTTCGTGGTGGACGTGTAAAAGACCTTCCAGGGGTACGTTACCATATCGTCCGTGGTGCACTTGATACTGCAGGTGTTAACGATCGTAAACAAGGCCGTTCTAAATACGGTACTAAACGTCCGAAAAAAGCATAAGGAAAGGGGATAAAGAGAAATGAGTCGTAAAAATAGAGCTCCAAAACGTGAAGTATTGCCAGATCCGCTTTACAATTCACAATTAGTTACTCGTCTTATCAACCGCGTTATGCTTGACGGTAAACGTGGTACAGCTGCTTCAATCGTTTACGGTGCTTTTGAGCAAATCAAAGAAGCTACTGGTAACGATGCACTTGAAGTATTTGAAACAGCTATGGAAAACATCATGCCTGTACTTGAAGTACGTGCACGTCGTGTTGGTGGATCTAACTACCAAGTCCCAGTTGAAGTTCGTCCAGAACGTCGTACAACACTTGGACTTCGTTGGTTGGTAACAATCGCTCGCCTTCGTGGTGAACACACAATGCAAGACCGTCTTGCAAAAGAAATCTTGGATGCTGCGAACAACACTGGTGCAGCAGTTAAGAAACGTGAAGACACTCACCGTATGGCTGAAGCTAACCGTGCCTTCGCACACTTCCGTTGGTAATAAAATGATACTAAGAGCGGCAAAGGCCCAAGGCAAAAATAGGAAACTGGTGCAGTGTTCCGTGAACACAAAGCAGTTTATCTTTTTTGCACCGGGCCTCGCTCGGGTTCAAATCAGTTAACTTGAGCTTTTAGCCCGAGTTCAATTCAACTTGTCTACAAGTTGAAACCAACAAAAACAAGATAAACATTGAGAACGGGTAGGTCCTGCCTATCCGTTTTTATTAAAATCGTGTTATAATAGAATAGAAATTAAAATAAATAGGAGAAACAAACCTCATGGCACGCGAATTTTCACTTGAAAAAACTCGTAATATCGGTATCATGGCTCACGTCGATGCCGGTAAAACAACAACTACTGAGCGTATTCTTTACTACACTGGTAAAATCCACAAAATTGGTGAAACTCACGAAGGTGCGTCACAAATGGACTGGATGGAGCAAGAGCAAGAACGTGGTATCACTATCACATCTGCTGCGACAACAGCTCAATGGAACAACCACCGCGTAAACATCATCGACACACCAGGACACGTGGACTTCACAATCGAAGTACAACGTTCTCTTCGTGTATTGGACGGTGCGGTTACTGTTCTTGACTCACAATCAGGTGTTGAGCCTCAAACTGAAACAGTTTGGCGTCAAGCGACTGAGTACGGAGTTCCACGTATCGTATTTGCCAACAAAATGGACAAAATCGGTGCTGACTTCCTTTACTCAGTAAGCACACTTCACGATCGTCTTCAAGCAAACGCACACCCAATCCAATTGCCAATCGGTGCTGAAGATGACTTCCGCGGTATCATCGACTTGATCAAGATGAAAGCTGAAATCTATACTAACGACCTTGGAACAGATATCCTTGAAGAAGATATTCCAGCTGAATACCTTGACCAAGCTCAAGAATACCGTGAAAAATTGGTGGAAGCAGTTGCTGAAACTGATGAAGACTTGATGATGAAATACCTTGAAGGTGAAGAAATCACTAACGAAGAATTGAAAGCTGCTATCCGTAAAGCAACTATCAATGTTGAATTCTTCCCAGTATTGTGTGGTTCTGCCTTCAAGAACAAGGGTGTTCAATTGATGCTTGATGCGGTTATCGACTACCTTCCAAGCCCACTTGATATCCCAGCAATCAAAGGTATCAACCCAGATACAGATGAAGAAGAAACTCGTCCAGCATCTGACGAAGAGCCATTCGCAGCTCTTGCCTTCAAGATCATGACTGACCCATTCGTAGGTCGTTTGACATTCTTCCGTGTATACTCAGGTGTTCTCCAATCAGGTTCTTACGTATTGAACACTTCTAAAGGTAAACGTGAACGTATCGGACGTATCCTTCAAATGCACGCTAACAGCCGTCAAGAAATTGACACTGTTTACTCAGGTGATATCGCTGCTGCCGTTGGTTTGAAAGATACTACAACTGGTGACTCATTGACAGATGAAAAAGCTAAAATCATCCTTGAGTCAATCAACGTTCCAGAACCAGTTATCCAATTGATGGTTGAGCCAAAATCTAAAGCGGACCAAGACAAGATGGGTATCGCCCTTCAAAAATTGGCTGAAGAAGATCCAACATTCCGCGTTGAAACAAACGTTGAAACTGGTGAAACAGTTATCTCAGGTATGGGTGAACTTCACCTTGACGTCCTTGTTGACCGTATGCGTCGTGAGTTCAAAGTTGAAGCGAACGTAGGTGCTCCTCAAGTATCTTATCGTGAAACATTCCGCGCTTCTACTCAAGCACGTGGATTCTTCAAACGTCAGTCTGGTGGTAAAGGTCAATTCGGTGATGTATGGATTGAATTTACTCCAAACGAAGAAGGTAAAGGATTCGAATTCGAAAACGCAATCGTCGGTGGTGTGGTTCCTCGTGAATTTATCCCAGCGGTTGAAAAAGGTTTGGTAGAATCTATGGCTAACGGTGTTCTTGCAGGTTACCCAATGGTTGACGTTAAAGCTAAACTTTACGATGGTTCATACCACGATGTCGACTCATCTGAAACTGCCTTCAAGATCGCGGCTTCACTTGCTCTTAAAGAAGCTGCTAAATCAGCACAACCAGCTATCCTTGAGCCAATGATGCTTGTAACCATCACTGTTCCAGAAGAAAACCTTGGTGATGTTATGGGTCACGTGACTGCTCGTCGTGGACGTGTAGATGGTATGGAAGCACACGGTAACAGCCAAATCGTTCGTGCTTACGTTCCACTTGCTGAAATGTTCGGTTACGCAACAGTTCTTCGTTCTGCATCACAAGGACGTGGTACCTTCATGATGGTATTTGACCACTACGAAGATGTACCTAAGTCAGTACAAGAAGAAATCATTAAGAAAAATAAAGGTGAAGACTAATCAGTCCTCACTCTAGAAGGAAGTCACTTAGTGGCTTCCTTTTTTTATCTTTAACTATTCATTTTTGCTGAATATAGTATACGAATTTGATCGCTAAGTTAGAAAAATACTAATTCTACCAAGAAAGAAAATATTCTAATTTGATAAATTAAAGTAAATAAAGGTTCCTAATTCCGTAGAAAAGTTAATAAAAATGAGCAAAAGATTCATAAATACACTTTTAGATAGAAAATTCAGAAAATTGACTCTTTTGCCTTGAAAATTTTTGAAAAAATGGTATGATAGTAACAAGCTATTTTTTTAAGAGAAGAGAAAGGGGAACAATGGAGAAAATCAGTTTAGAATCTCCTAAGACGGGGTCGGACCTAGTTTTGGAAACACTTCGGGACTTAGGGATTGATACCATTTTTGGTTATCCTGGTGGTGCGGTCTTACCTTTGTATGATGCGATATACAATTTTAAAGGTATTCGCCACATCTTAGGACGCCATGAGCAAGGTTGTTTGCACGAAGCTGAAGGATATGCCAAATCAACTGGAAAGTTGGGCGTTGCCGTCGTCACGAGTGGGCCGGGAGCAACAAATGCCATTACAGGGATTGCAGATGCCATGAGCGATAGCGTTCCCCTTTTGGTCTTTACAGGTCAGGTTGCGCGAGCTGGGATTGGGAAAGATGCCTTTCAGGAAGCAGACATCGTGGGGATTACCATGCCCATTACCAAGTACAATTACCAAGTTCGTGAGACAGCAGATATTCCTCGTATCATTACGGAAGCTGTCCATATCGCAACGACAGGTCGTCCAGGTCCTGTTGTGATTGACTTGCCAAAGGATGTATCAGCTCTAGAGACAGATTTCATCTATTCACCAGAGGTGAATTTACCAAGTTACCAACCGACGCTTGATCCGAATGACATGCAAATCAAGAAAATCTTGAAGCAATTGTCAAAAGCCAAGAAACCTGTTTTGTTAGCAGGGGGCGGTATCAGCTATGCAGAAGCTTCTAAGGAGCTCAATGAATTTGCTGAACGTTACCAAATTCCAGTAGTCACTAGTCTTTTGGGGCAAGGAACCATTGCAACGAGTCATCCGCTCTTCCTAGGGATGGGAGGCATGCACGGTTCTTTCGCAGCCAACATTGCAATGACGGAAGCGGACTTTATGATTAGTATTGGTTGCCGTTTCGATGACCGCTTGACTGGGAACCCTAAGACCTTCGCGAAGAATGCTAAGGTTGCTCATATCGATATTGATCCAGCTGAGATTGGTAAGATTATCAGTGCAGATATTCCTGTAGTGGGGGATGCTAAGAAAGCCTTGCAGATGCTACTGGCAGAACCAACTGTTCATAACAATACTGAAAAGTGGATTGAAAAAGTCACCAAGGACAAGAATCGAGTTCGTTCTTATGATAAGAAAGAACGTGTGGTTCAACCTCAGGCCGTTATTGAACGCATCGGTGAGTTGACGCATGGTGATGCCATTGTCGTAACTGACGTAGGGCAGCACCAAATGTGGACAGCTCAGTATTATCCTTACCAAAATGAGCGTCAGTTAGTCACTTCAGGTGGTTTGGGTACCATGGGATTCGGAGTTCCTGCAGCTATCGGAGCCAAGATTGCCAATCCAGAAAAAGAGGTCATCCTTTTTGTTGGTGATGGTGGCTTCCAAATGACCAACCAAGAACTAGCTATCCTAAACATCTACAAGGTGCCGATTAAGGTTGTCATGTTGAATAACCATTCACTAGGAATGGTTCGTCAGTGGCAGGAATCCTTCTATGAGGGTAGAACTTCCGAGTCAGTCTTTGATACCCTTCCTGACTTCCAGTTGATGGCACAGGCCTACGGCATCAAAAACTATAAATTTGATAATCCAGAGACGATAGAGAAGGATCTAGAAGTCATTCTGGAGGATGTGCCGATGTTTATCGAGGTGGATATTTCTCGTAAGGAACAGGTCTTACCGATGGTACCAGCTGGTAAGAGCAATCATGAGATGTTGGGGGTGAAGTTCCATGCGTAGAATGTTAACAGCTAGATTGCAAAACCGTTCAGGAGTTTTGAATCGTTTTACAGGTGTCCTTTCTCGTCGTCAAGTCAATATTGAGAGTATCTCAGTTGGTGCGACAGAGAACCCCAATGTATCTCGCATCACCATCATTATTGATGTAGCATCTCATGATGAAGTAGAGCAAATCATTAAACAGCTCAATCGTCAGATTGATGTGATTCGCATTCGAGATATCACAGATAAACCACACTTGGAAAGAGAAGTTATCTTGGTGAAGGTATCTGCTCCTGCTGAGAAGCGTGCAGAAATCTTGGCCATTATCCAACCTTTCCGTGCAACGGTAGTAGATGTGGCTCCAAGCTCAATCACCATCCAGATGACGGGAAATGCTGAAAAGAGTGAAGCTTTATTGCGAGTGATTCGACCATACGGCATTAAAAATATCGCTCGTACGGGTGCAACTGGATTTACCCGCGACTAATACTCTTAGTATAAAATCCAGCATAAATTTGTTAAACCAGCCTATAAGGCAATAAAAATAGAAAAGAGAGAAAAACTATGGCAGTTCAAATGGAATACGAAAAAGATGTTAAAGTAGCAGCACTTGACGGTAAAAAAATCGCCGTAATCGGTTATGGTTCACAAGGACATGCGCATGCGCAAAACTTGCGTGATTCTGGTCGTGATGTCATCATCGGTGTGCGTCCAGGTAAATCTTTTGACAAAGCAAAAGAAGATGGATTTGACACTTACACAGTAGCAGAAGCAACTAAATTGGCTGACGTTATCATGATCTTGGCACCAGACGAAATCCAACAAGAATTGTACGAAGCAGAAATCGCTCCAAACTTGGAAGCTGGAAATGCAGTTGGATTTGCTCATGGTTTCAATATCCACTTTGAATTTATCAAAGTTCCTGCAGATGTAGATGTCTTCATGTGTGCTCCTAAAGGACCAGGACACTTGGTACGTCGTACTTACGAAGAAGGATTTGGTGTGCCAGCTCTTTACGCAGTTTACCAAGATGCAACAGGAAATGCTAAAAACATTGCTATGGACTGGTGTAAAGGTGTTGGGGCAGCTCGTGTTGGTTTGCTTGAAACAACTTACAAAGAAGAAACTGAAGAAGATTTGTTTGGTGAACAAGCTGTACTTTGTGGTGGTTTGACTGCCCTTATCGAAGCAGGTTTTGAAGTCTTGACAGAAGCAGGCTATGCCCCAGAATTGGCTTACTTTGAAGTTCTTCATGAAATGAAGTTGATCGTTGACTTGATCTATGAAGGTGGATTCAAGAAAATGCGTCAATCTATTTCAAACACTGCTGAATATGGTGACTATGTATCAGGTCCACGTGTGATTACTGAGCAAGTGAAAGAAAACATGAAAGCTGTTTTAGCAGATATCCAAAATGGTAAATTTGCAAATGACTTTGTAAATGACTACAAGGCTGGTCGTCCGAAATTAACTGCTTACCGTGAACAAGCAGCTAACCTTGAAATTGAAAAAGTTGGTGCAGAATTGCGTAAAGCAATGCCTTTCGTTGGTAAAAACGACGACGACGCATTCAAAATCTACAATTAATTCTTGTAAAGAGAGACAGAAGGCGAGTTGGGGGTACCTAACTCGTTTTTTATCTTGAACAGTATTTGAGGAGGAGACAATGCTAAGTGCAAAAGATGTGGTGAAAGCCCACAAAGTTTTGAGTGGTGTAGTAGTTGATACACCACTAGAATATGATCATTATTTATCAGAAAAATACCAAGCAAAGATTTATCTCAAAAAGGAGAATGCGCAACGAGTTCGCTCTTTTAAAATTCGTGGAGCCTATTATGCCATTTCTCAACTATCAAAAGATGAACGCGAGCGTGGTGTAGTCTGTGCCTCTGCGGGAAATCATGCCCAAGGTGTCGCCTATACTTGTAATGAGATGAAGATTCCTGCAACCATTTTTATGCCCATTACAACACCGCAACAAAAGATTGGGCAGGTTCGCTTTTTCGGTGGAGAGTTCGTGACAATCAAGTTGGTTGGGGATACCTTTGATGCTTCTGCTAAGGCAGCACAAGAATTTACATTAACAGAAAACCGCACCTTCATCGATCCTTTTGATGATGCGCATGTTCAGGCTGGTCAAGGGACTGTAGCCTATGAAATTCTTGAAGAAGCCCGTAAAGAGTCTATTGATTTTGATACAGTACTTGTACCAGTAGGTGGTGGCGGATTGATTGCCGGTGTTTCAACTTACATCAAGGAAACCAACCCGACTATTGAAGTGATCGGGGTAGAAGCTAATGGTGCTCGCTCTATGAAGGCTGCCTTTGAAGCTGGGGGACCAGTTAAGCTCAAAGAAATTGATAAGTTCGCTGATGGGATAGCCGTACAAAAGGTTGGACAATTGACCTATGAAGCGACTCGTAAGAATGTTGAAACGCTGATTGGGGTGGACGAGGGATTGATTTCTGAAACCTTGATTGATCTTTATTCCAAACAAGGTATTGTAGCAGAACCAGCCGGAGCTGCCAGCGTTGCAGCCTTGGAAGTTTTATCAGACTATATCAAAGGCAAGACGATTTGTTGTATCATTTCTGGAGGAAATAACGATATCAACCGCATGCCAGAGATGGAAGAACGTGCCTTGATTTACGATGGAATCAAGCATTACTTTGTAGTGAATTTCCCACAACGTCCAGGAGCTCTACGAGAGTTTGTAAATGACATTTTGGGGCCGCATGATGACATCACTCGTTTTGAATATATCAAACGGGCCAGCAAGGGGACAGGACCAGTCTTGATTGGGATTGCTCTTGCGGATAAGAATGATTATAATGGATTGATTCATCGGATGGAAAAGTTTGACCCATCTTATATTAATTTGAATGGGAATGAAACCTTGTATAATATGCTAGTTTAAGCTAAAATAAAATTATTATCATATTATTTGCGTAATGCTAATGATGGTGCTATAATGATGGTGACGAAAGGGGGAGATTCCCATGGTTTTACAAATTTTACTTGTTTTATTGTTTTTAGTGGTGATTGCATCAGTGATCATGGTTAGTTCTGTGTATGTGGTTCGACAACAATCTGTCGCTATCATAGAACGCTTTGGTAAATACCAAAAGTTGAGCAATAGCGGTATTCATTTACGAGCTCCTTTTGGGATTGATAGGATTGCGGCTAGAGTCCAACTACGATTGTTGCAAAGTGAGATCGTTGTAGAAACTAAAACGCAGGATAATGTATTTGTGACGATGAATGTAGCTACTCAATATCGAGTTAATGAAAACAACGTTACGGATGCTTATTATAAATTGATGCGTCCAGAAGCTCAGATTAAATCCTATATCGAAGATGCTTTACGTTCATCTGTACCTAAGTTAACCTTAGATGAGTTGTTTGAGAAGAAGGATGAAATCGCCTTAGAAGTTCAAAAACAAGTGGCTGAAGAAATGTCTACGTATGGGTATATCATTGTCAAAACGCTGATTACTAAGGTTGAACCTGATGCTGAAGTAAAACAATCAATGAATGAAATTAACGCAGCTCAACGTAAGAGAGTTGCGGCGCAAGAGCTTGCTGAAGCAGATAAGATTAAAATCGTGACCGCAGCAGAAGCAGAAGCAGAAAAAGATCGCCTACATGGTGTAGGGATTGCAGAGCAGCGTAAAGCAATTGTTGACGGACTAGCTGATTCTATCCAAGAGTTAAAGGGAGCCAATGTTGAGCTAACTGAAGAACAAATCATGTCTATCCTATTAACGAACCAGTATTTAGATACGTTGAATAATTTTGCAGATAAAGAGGGTAATAATACAATCTTCCTACCAGCAAATCCTAATGGAGTCGAGGACATAAGAACTCATATATTATCGGCTTTAAAAGCCAAATAAAAATATGCAGAATAATATAGTTGCAACGAATATATGTTTTTTTATTGACAAATGAAATAAAAACGTATACAATTAAGTATTGTAAAGAATAATTTAGGAGAAGAACATGGCTAAGTCGAACTTTGAAAAAGTAGAAGCAGTTGTTGGCTGGGTTCGTGATAAGAAAATCACAGGCTACCGTATCTCTAAAGAAACGAATGCGCGTGAAATGTCTATCATTGCTCTAGCACAAGGACGCGCAAAAGTTAAAAATATTTCATTTGAAACAGCTCTTGGTTTAATCGATTTCTATGAAAAAAATCATGAAAAATTTGAAGATTAAACTGTGGTCACAGGCAGATTCTTAAAGCGGATCTGTCTTTCTTTTTCCTAATTACTAAAAAAGACTGCATTCTTTATGCAGTCTTTTATCTTATTTGAGATAGCGCTGAAGAAACTCGCGCGTCCGTTCTTCTTTAGGGTTCGTGAAGAGGTCTTCTGGCTTGCCTTCTTCAGCAATGACGCCCTTATCCATAAAGATGACACGGTGAGAGACATCGCGAGCGAATTCCATTTCGTGGGTTACGACGATCATGGTCAAGCCTTCTTGAGCCAAATCCTGCATAATTTTGAGGACTTCTCCGACCATTTCAGGGTCAAGGGCAGATGTTGGTTCGTCGAAGAGAATGGCGTCAGGATTCATGGAGAGGGCGCGGGCGATAGCCACGCGTTGTTTTTGTCCCCCTGAGAGTTGTTTGGGCTTGGCTTGCCAGTAACGTTCTCCCATACCGACTTTTTCGAGATTCTCTTTGGCAATTTTCTCAGCTTCAGAGTGGTCGCGTTTGAGTACAGTCGTTTGAGCAACGATCGTATTTTCAAGGACATTCAGATTTTCAAAGAGATTGAAAGATTGGAAAACCATACCGAGTTTTTCACGATAATGGGTGAGGTTATAGCCTTTTTCTAAGACATTTTCTCCTCGATAGAGAATCTCTCCCTCTGTAGGTGTCTCTAGTAAATTAATCGAACGAAGGAAGGTTGATTTTCCGCTTCCTGAGCTCCCGATGATGGAAATAACCTCTCCTTTATGGACGGCGAGAGAAATGTCTTTTAGCACTTCGTTTTGCCCATAGGATTTTTTGAGGTGTTTGATTTCAAGGATTGGTTGTGTCATTTTTTCAAATCCTCCGTTTGCATTTGGTTAGCACCTGTAGTGTAAGTATCCATGTCCATACGACGCTCGATGAAGCGTAGGATACGGGTCACAGTAAAGGTGAGGACAAAGTAAATCACGGCGATGATGGTAAAGGTCTGGAAGTATTGATAGGTTTGTGTTGCTACAGTATTTCCTGAGAAATAAAGCTCAACAACTGAAATAACGTTCAATACAGAGGTATCTTTAATGTTGATGACAAACTCATTACCAGTAGCGGGTAGAATATTACGGACAACCTGAGGTAGGACAATCTTACGCATGGTTTGATTGTGGGTCATACCGAGAGCAGTTGCAGCTTCAAACTGTCCCTTGTCTACTGCTAGGATACCACCACGGACGATCTCTGTCATGTAGGCACCCGTATTGATTGAGACGATGAAGATAGCAGCTAGTGTGCGGTCAAGGTTGATACCAAAAGCTTGGGCAGTTCCATAGTAGATAACCATGGATTGAACAATCATCGGTGTACCACGGAAGATCTCGATATAGACATTGAGAATCCAACCGACTAATTTCTGTAGGGCGTACATTGCCTTGTTCTCAGATAGTGGAGCGGTACGGAAGACCCCGATTGCAAGTCCGATAAGGAGACCTGTGATGGTTCCGATAATGGAGATTAGGAGTGTGATACCAGCACCACGCAAGAGTTGTTGCCAGTTTTCAGAAAGGATCTTAGCAACTTGGCTAAAGAAACTACTTTCTTCCTCCGTTGTTGTAGACTCCACAGGTTGCTCTTTGATCATACGATCCATGAGGGCTACTTGTTCATCCTTAGAGATGGTTTCGATGCTCGCGTTGATTTGGCTGATGCGGCTGTCATCTTTACGAAGTCCAATGGCAATAGCTGTATCTTCTTCGCCAGTTTTGAAACCCGGTTGAGGTTGGATCATTTTGAACTTAGCGTTAGCAGACTCAGCGGTCATTGCTTCAGGTCGTTCAGAAACATAGGCATCAATAACACCAGCCTCCAGAGCTTGACGCATTTGGGCGAAGTCACCCATAGCTGTTTCTTTTTTGGCACCTGGAATTTGGGAAATCAGGTCATAAAGGTAAACACCTTGTTGAGACGTGATTTTTGCTCCGCTAAAGTCCTCTAAAGATTTGGCATTGGCATAGGCAGAGTCCTTTTTGACTAATAGAACCGGTTCGCTAGTATAGTAACTGCTTGAAAAAGCAATTTCTTGTTTGCGTTCAGCGGTTGGGCTCATACCGGCAATGATCATATCAATTTTGCCAGAAGTAAGTGCTGGAACAAGTCCTTCCCATTTGGTTTTCACAACCAAAGGTTCCTTGCCTAAGTCTTTGGCAATCTTTTTAGCGATTTGAACATCGTAGCCGTTGGCATATTGGTTGGTACCGTCGATTTTGACGGCGCCGTTACTATCGTCGTCTTGGGTCCAGTTGAAGGGGGCGTAAGCAGCCTCCATCCCGATGCGTAAATATTCGTCGGCTTGGACTTGGCTAACTAGTCCTAAGGTAAGGGCTAAGCTAGCAAGGATAGATAAGCATAATTTTTTCATGTTTTCTCCTATTTCTAGTCTAAAAATGACTCCCTCTATTGTATCTAAAAATAGTGAGATTTTCAATACAAGTAAGCCTTTACTTATAAAAAATGATATAATGGTAAAAAGATTGAAAGGGAACCGATTATGAAAAAAAGATGGCTGTTGGCTTTGGTATTTACTTATTTATTATTTATACCGAGCCTAGTTTTTGCAGTAGACTTTGATATCTTATCCTATCAGGGTGATTTGAATATTCATGCAGATAATACTGCAATTTTTAAGGAAACAATTACCTACCGCTTTGGAGATGATTATAATGGTCAGTTAGTTGGACTCGGGAAAGCTGGGAAAATGCCAGAAGGATTTGACATTGATCCCGATCCGACTGTTCAGGTCTCTAAAAATGGAAGAATTGTTCAAAATGCTTCCTTCTATACTATGGAGGAAGAGGACGGTTACAAGGTAAAAATTTACAATGCTGGATATGCTGGAGATACTGTTCGGGTAACGGTTACCTGGAAACTATCAAATCTTCTCTTCTTGTATAAGGATATCGCAGAGCTAAATTGGCAACCCTTGACAGATAGTACTGGAGACATCAAAGAGATTGAGTTCAAGGTCAGCTCTGATACTCCAGCGGAGAAACTCTATTTTCATGCAGGACAACTCCTAAGGGACTCTAGTGTTGAAAAAGTAAATAATCTCTATCATGTCAAAATGAAAGACCTTCCTAGAAAGCGACAGATCGAATTACACGCATACTGGCCTAGAAGTGCTTTTGCAGGAGCTCCAGATCAAGGATTAGAGGAAGAACGTTTAACCGATTTTAACCGGATTGAAAGCAATATAGCAACAGAAAAAGCGCAAAGTGAGATTTTGATGAAATGGGTATTTCCCGTCATTTTTATGAGTCTCTTACTTCTAGTTCCTATTTTCTATAGGATGTTTCGTCAGAGTACAAGCATTAAAAAGGTCTTTCCAAAAGATCATCGACTCTACGAACCACCGATGGATTTGCCTCCAATGGTTTTAGCAGAAGCAGTGTATTCAACTTCCTTAGAGGAAGTCAATCCCCTAAACAAATCAGGGTTTGGTAAATTTACTTTTGAACGTCTGATTCAGGCAACCTTGTTGGATTTAGTAGATCGAGGTCATTTATCTATTTTCCAAGGGGATGAGGAACCTTATGTGCGCATTATCAGTGAAAAGGGTTTGTCCAATTTTGAGAAAGAATGTCTACGCATGACCTTGTCAAATAAGAAAGAATTGGCTATTTCAGAGCTCTTCCCTGATTACCAAGTTTCATCTTCCCTTTACCGTGGTGCCAAAGAGTCAGATGAAAAACATATCCGAGAAACAGGCTCGCGTCTCAAACGCTCCTTTGAAGGAAGACTTCAACGCATTCAGTCTTGTGTCAAGGATAAGGTCCATGTACTTCGTATCCCAAGCTACTATCGTCCCTTGACAAGTGAGGAACGCCGCCTTGCTCTCGGGATGCGGGTCTGTTCAGCCATAACAGCTCTAGGTGGACTGCTATTCTTTTACTATAGCTGGCAAACACATGGTTTCTTTTCGATCCCATTTCTACTCTTAGGGTTGACAGGATTAGGGGCTAGTTTCTGGGTTTATCTTGCCACGCGAGGAGCCTATCGCGATGGAGTTCTAACAGAGGAAGGATCAGAGATCTTCTATCTCTGGACGAGTTTTGAAAATATGCTTCGCGACATCGCTCATCTAGATCAGGCCGAGCTAGAGAGCATCGTCCTTTGGAACCGTCTACTGGTCTATGCGACTCTCTTTGGTTATGCCAAGAAGGTGAGCAAGTTAATGAAAGTCCGCCATATTCAGCTTGAAAATCCAGATTTGAAT